>NZ_CDWRCK010000108.1:0-13246 GCF_977927595.1 Frankia sp. CcWB3 | reverse complement strand
AAACTTCCCAAACAGGCCCTAGTGTCGGGGCGGTCCCCGTGGCCCCGCTCCGCCCCACCAGAGGAGGCAAGCCATGACCTTCACCGAGCTCGAGACCGACTACCTGCGCACCCAGCCCCTGGGCCGGCTGGCGACCGTGCAGGCCGACGGCACCCCGCAGGTCAACCCGGTCGGGTTCAGCCTCAACGAGAAGCTGGGCACGATCGACATCGGCGGGTACAACATGGCCGCGAGCCAGAAGTTCCACAACGTCTCCCGGCAGGGCAGGGCCGCGATCGTCATCGACGACATCGTCTCCAGTGACCCGTGGCGGGTGTGTTTCCTGGAGATCCGCGGCGCCGCGGAGGCCATCCAGGCCCCGGACGGTCCCGCCGGCCGCATCGACGGTGCGATCATCCGCATCCATCCTCGGCGGATCATCAGCTTCGCCCTCGACACCCCCGACCGTGAGCCGCACGAGGTCACCATCCAGCGGCGCACCATCTCCTGAGTCATCTCGACGGGCAGGCTGTCCGCGGGACGACGTTCCGGACGTTGTTTGACGAACCGGGTCGGTCGGGTATACGGCGGACGTCCTAGCTCCTCGATCATCGGTTGGCCATCGATGATCATTACTGGCCGGAGGTCTTCCGTGGTCTGGACCCTCATCAGCTGGGTGCTGCTTGGTCTCGTTGCCGGCGCGGTCGCGCGCCTGCTCGTGCCCGGGCCCGACCCGATGAGTATCCCTGCGACGATCCTGCTCGGCATCGTCGGCTCGTTCGTCGGCGGTTTCCTCGGCTACGTCCTGTTCAACCGTGATCTCAGCGAGGGCGCGCTGCAACCGTCCGGCATCGTCGGTTCGATCATCGGGGGTATCGTCGTGCTGCTGGTGTGGCGGGCGGTGGGCCGCCGCCGTACGTTGCACCGCTGACGCCTCGCCCCCGAGGCCGCCTAACGGCCGCCGGTGCGGTGGGTTGACGCGGCGGTAACCGGCGGAACCCACCCGCCCCGGACCCGGGGGAGCACACGTGGCGGGGACCGCAGGGAGTACCGCGTCCGGGATTGTGGGGGCACGCCTGTACGCGGTCCTCGCGCGGGTCCTCCTGCTGGGCGTCCCGGCGGTGGGGCTGCTCGCCGTCGCCTGCGGCCCGGACGCCCCGGCCGGTCCGCGCGCCACCGCGGGGGTGCATCCCCCCGGCGGCCCGACTCCCGCGCACGGCCCGAGCCCCATCCCCGGCCCCGAGGCAACACACAGCCCCGAAACGACACACAGCCCGCAGGCCGCCGGCGCGGGCACCGGCAGCCGTGCCGGCGCCAGCACGCCCTACTGCGGCCCGAGCCGCTACGTCGAGGAGATCATCGTGCAGCAGTGGGCGGACGGCCGGTTCCGCGTCCAGGTGCGGCCCACCCCCGAGGGGCGGCGCGCCGGGGACCGCGGCCAGGTTGCCGCCGAGATCTGGCAGGCCGTGCAGGGGTGTGTGACGGGCCTGCGCGGCGAGCTTGCCGACAGTCTGCGCGACCAGCTGGCGTGCCATCAGAACTTCGCGCAGCTACCGGCGCTGAACGGCGGGAAGGGCTTCGCCACCGGCGAGACCTACGACCTGGAAAGCTGGCGGCCGGCGCCGCATCCCGGCGGCACCCGGGCGTGGATCTCCACCCGCTGCGGGAACACCCTCGGCACCGATCCCCCCGGGCCGCCGGCCAGGATCTACCGGCCGGACGGCGTACGCCCCCAGCGGACGGTCTCCGGCGAGCAGGCCTGACGGCGGGTTGACGACTCGGGGTTTGAGACGGGCAGAGTCGCGTATTCGAGTGTCGCGGGTTCGGGCCTCAGGCCCGGCTTGTCCTCGCTCTTGGTGACGGGGAGGGCGGGTTCTACTCGGGTAGGAGATCGCGTGGCAGCGGCTGGATCCCGGTGCTGCGCAGGACCTGGTCGACGAAGTCGCTCTTGGCGTTGGTGTAGGCGTTGCGGTTGTCGCGGTGCTCGCCGGAGAGGTGCTTCTTCAGATCCGCATAGTCCTGGCGCAGTCCGGGGTCGGCGCGCAGCGCGTCCCGGAACGCGAGCAGTGCCGTGGCGTGGGGGTGGCCGTGCTCGACCACCTGCAGATGGTGGGTGCGGGCGTCGGGTCGCGGACGCAGGAACCAAAGCCGGTAGTGCCGGCACGGATCATCAGGCCAGAACAGCCATCCGTCTGCTTCCATCGCTGGCACCGCGCTCCGGGCCTCGTCGAGCGACCGCACGGGGGCGAGCAGGTCGATGACAGGCTTGGCGGGCATGCCGGCAACCGCGGTGGACCCGATGTGTTCGATCGCGCCGGCCAGCCACGGGGCCAGGACGGCGCGGAGCCGGTCTTGCTGCTCAGCGAACTGGGCGAGCCACGCCGTGTCGTAAGTGACGATGTGAACGAGCTGGTCAGCGAACATGTTCGTGGCCTCCCGGGCGTAGTGGCTCCAGGTTCCACCGGCTTCGGCGCGGTGTCATTGGGTAGTGATCGGGTGGTAGCCGAGGGCCTGGGCGACGACCGGGGCGGGCGCTTGCAGGACGAGCTGGCGTAGCGCGGCGATCCGGGCGGCCTGTATCGGGACGCCGAGGGCGCGGATCTGGTCGAGCAGGCTGCCGGGGTGTAGTGGCTGGCCGGCGCGGCGGCCGGGGAACAGCCAGCGGCTGTTCGGATTCGTCGCCGTGGTCATGTTGTCCCGGTGGGTCGCGGCGGCGAACAGTTCGGGCACCGGAACGGACGGGTCGCCGAGTCGGAGGAGGATCTGGTCGTCGTCGAGGGTGATGTCGCAGCAGGTCGGCGGCGGGCAGCCCTTCGGCGAGGTACCAGGCGACGATCTCCGTCTTGGTCAGCTGCCAGAACGGGCTGCCCACGCGCACCGGCCGGCCGGACAACGCGCTGATCATGTCCGAGATCGAGGCGAAGGCTGTGGGGCTCTTGCCGGCGCGGGACAGGTCCAGTTCCTGGCTGACCGTCAGATCGATGGCCCACCTGTCGGCCAACGTGCCGAACCGCGCTTCGAGCGCGGCGATCTCCTCGATCTCCTCGGCGGGCCGGGAGACGACGAACTTGAACGCCACGCTGCTCAGCCCGGCGAAGGCGCGCAGCGCCGCGGGCACGATCCGCCTGGGCTCCGGAACCTCCGAACCGGACAGCTTCGGCGAGATCGTGAACCGGTCGATAGCCGCCACCAGGTCGTCGGCGGGAACGACGGTCCCGTTCGTCTCGATCTCGACCCGACGGCCGGCGCGATGGAGCTCCGCGACGAGCGGGACCAGCCGCCGCTGCTGGAGCAGCGACTCTCCCCCCGTCACGACCACCCGCTCGGCCGGCTGGGCGAGCAGCCAGTCCACGAGCGCGCGCGCCCGGATCGCTTCGCTGTGCTCCGACCGGTCGAACCGGCGCCAGTCCCACGTATGGGGCTCGTCGCAGAACGAGCAGGTCAGATTGCACCCGGACAGCCGCAGGAAGACCGCCCGCTGGCCAGCCGTGACGCCCTCGCCCTGAAACGTCGGGCCAAACCGCTCCGCCACGAGCAGACCGGCCTGGGCTCCGGCAGTCACCCGGCAGCGCCGACGACGTACTCGGCCCAGGTCCCCGGGGTCTCAGAGACTCGGACGAGCACCAGAGTCCCGGCAATCGCCGGCTGGACCTCGTCGAGGAACCAGCAGGCCAGATGGCGGGCGAGCGCCTCGCTATCTCGCGTGAGACGGATTCCGAGAAGTCATGATCGCCAGGTGGTGTGCGTAGGTCATTCCACCGCTTGGGAAGAACGTTTTCGCAGGCGGCAGGCTCGCTGAGCTGGGAGGACCTGCCAGGCAGGCCACCGGATTTCTATCCGGAGGGAATGTTCGCTGACCAGGTCAGCCTGTGTGAGGCCGGAGCGCCGCCAGGACCGGGATCGCCGCGATCTTGTCCTCGGGGAGGTCGTCCCAGTAGAGGCCGGCAGGCCGGCGTTCTCGCGGCTGATGCCGAACTCCCGGGCCAGGTCGGACTTCCATGCGGCGGGAGTGCACTCCGGAGCAGCTGATCGACTGCTGGACCCTGCGTGAGGGGTACCAAGACCTGCGAGAAACGGCCCGGGCGGTTAGAGAAGGTCCTCAAGTCGGGTGGCGACCTGGCGGTAGCGGCTAACCGGGACGAGGTGCACACCGGCGAAGGCGCCGTTGTCGCGCAGCCGTAGCACCTGGTCGCAGGCCGCTTCGACCCCGGCCGCCTGGTCCCGTTCGACTGCTTGGACGAGGTCGTCGGGGATGTCGATGTCGGGGATGGTCGCGGCGAGGCGGCGGGCCATCCCGGCGCTCGCGAGGACCATGACGCCGGCGTAGATCGGCAGTTCGACCGGATGGGCGTCGCGCCAGCGCAGCAGGGCGTCCATCGAGTAGCTGACCTGTACGAACAGGAAGTCGGCCGCTCGTTTCCATGTGGGCAGCGGACGTAGGCCGGCCGCGGCGCCGACCCGGAACGCCGGCATGTCCGCGAAGACCGGATCCTCGCTGGCCGCGCGGGCCTCGTCCATCATCGCGCGCACGGTCAGGTCGCTGGTTCGGTTCCCGGCGGTGGGTTTGTCGCCGTGGACGAACAGGAATTCCTCGACGCCGTAGGCCGCGGCGGTGAGCAGGTCGCGGCGGAAGCCGAGCAGGTTACGGTCGCGGGAGTTCACGCAGGCGATGCTGCCTCCCCCCATCGTCTGCACCTCGTGGGCGACGGCGATGCTCGACACCGTCGCGCGTCCGATGTGGTTGTCGGGGATCAGGAACGCGTCGGTGACGGGGCTCAGAACGCCGATCTGGTGGCGGGCATGGGTCAGGTCCGGCCGGGTCGGCGGCTCGATCTCGCAGATCAGCTCGAAGCCGCGCACCGGACGTTCGTGACCCGCCGTGGATTCCTGCATCCGGACAGGATAGGACGCCACGATCCACAGACCACAGCCACATCGCACGGGTGCGCTGCCCCGGACGCCTTGTCGGTGAACATCCGCTCAACGTCCACCCCGTCAAGTTGCCTCACCGTGTTCTGGTCGACGCTGCTGACTCTGACGTAGCCAACCCGCATCGACCTCAACCCCTTCCGCACCCCGAAATGGGCCCGCCACGACATCGCCGCGGCTGCACCGCAGGCTGGTTAGACCAGCGCCTGCAGCCGCGTGTTCCTTAGCGACAACCGGTCCTGGCGCGTCTGCAGGGCGAAGAGGGTCAGGGCTGCGGCGTTGCGGTGGAGCCAGTACAGCAACGCGAAACGTGCGTGCCCGAAAGCCAGCAGAGCTGGCGTCGCGCTGTCGCACACGGCGAGGCCGAAGGTGTCGATGATCTGTGTTGTCTCGAAGAGCGGGACCATCGTCGCGAGCTCGTGCTGGCTCAACGGGCACACCGCGAGGTAGCCGGCGAGGAACGCGGTCACCCGCGGCGCGTAGCTCGCGACCGGCCCGGCGGGGGGGTGTGCAGTAGAGCAGCGCGCGGGCGAGTTCGTAGGCGGGCGGGGCCAGCCGGGCGAGATCGAAGTCGAGGATTCCGCTGATGTGACCGTCGGCGGTCAGGATGTTGCCCGGGTGCACGTCGCCGTGCACGAGCGTGACCGGCAAGTCCCGCAGCGCCGAGAGGTTCTCCGGGCGCAACGCCGCACGTCCTGTCCCAGAGGAGCCCCCAGGGCGCGCTGGGCCAGCAGGTAGCGGTGGGCGCCATGCTCGGTGACGAGATCACCGGCGTCGTTGGGCAGCACCGCGGGGACTACATCGAGCCCGCGAGCTGCGTGGTCGTGTATCGCGGCGGCGAACCGGGCCCGCGCCGGGCAGCGGAACTCCCGGGTGTGACGGGTTCCCCCCGGAGCGGGAGGAGCCGGTCTTGCGATAAGCAACGAGGTCACGGGCCAGTTTCATCATCGCTGCGGGCTGGATCCCGTTACACGCGGCGAGCGTGATGACCCCGACGGGAGCGATGTGCCTGCTCGGCGGGCGGCCAGCCGAGCAGCACTCGCTGTACGACCTGCTCGCCACCGTCGACCACCTGCGCGGCCTAGTCCACGACGAGCTCGCCCGCCGCGCCACGGCGACGTCCGGATGCGCTGACCTGCACCGACTCGCGGGGCGACGCGGGCGAGAGGTCTCCCGTGTGCTGCGGGACCTGCCCGGCTCTCCGTGCGACGTGCTGCACGCCAACACCCTGGAAACCGTGCCCGCCCATCCGGCCGGCCTGTGGGACGACGGCGACACCCTGGTCGCGGTGCGCGAGCTCGACCTGATCGCCGTCGTCAGCCCGCGCGCCGGTGCGGTGCGCTGGTGGTGGGGACCCGGCCAGCTGTCCGGGCCGCACCAGCCCTCCGCTCTGCCCGGCGGCAGCGTGCTGGTGTTCGACAACGGGCGCGCCGTGCGCCGCTCCCGCGTCCTGGAGATCGACCCCGCCACTGGCGAGATCGTGTTCACCTACGACGCCGATCCACCAGACGCGCTGTTCACCGAATTCGCCGGAGGCTGCCAGCAACTCCCGGGCGGAACCCTGCTCGTCACCGACGCCCAGCACGGCCGCGGCATCGAGATCAGCCGCGACGGCCGCGCCCTGCGGGAACTCCACATCCGCACGAAGCAGGCGGGCGGCGGGAACTCCCGCTGTGACATCTACCGACTGGCCGCCGTCCCGGCCCGAACCGCCGCGCGCCTGACCGCGCCCGGCGGCCGGGCCTGGCAGCTGGCCACCACCCGAGTCCGCTGCCAGCCCTACGCCGGGAGCAGCCAGTGATCAGTGTCGTCATCCCCATCGCCGACCGGCCCGCGCACCTGGACCGGGCCCTGCGCAGCCTGGACCGCCAGAGCCTGCGCGACTTCGAGGTCATCGTCGTCGCCGACGGCGGCACCCCACCCGAGCAGGTCATCGACGCCTGGGGCGGGCGGCTCGCGATCACCCTGTTGGAGCTGCCAGAGCGGCGGGGCGTCTCGCACGCCCGCAACCTGGGCGCCGCCACCGCCTCCGGAGACCTGCTCGCCTTCCTGGATGACGATGACGTCTTCCTGCCCGACCACCTGGCCGTCGCCGCCGCCACCCTGGCTGATCCCCGCGTCGAGGTGGCCTACGGCGCGGCGCTGGTCAGCGACCGCTGGGTCGACGCCATACCGCGGCCGGCCGACGGCGCCGCCGTCCTGCGCAAGGGCTACCCCTTCGATCCCGGTTTCCTGCTGGTCGCCAACTTCATCCACACCGGAGCGGTCACCGTCCGCAACTACACTGGAACCTCGGCCCGGTTCGACGAGACCCTCCAGCACTGCGAGGACTGGGCGATGTGGCTGACCCTGTACGCCGAGGGCTACCGGTTCGCCTACACCGGCGCCTGTAGCAGCGTCTACCACCAGGTTCCCGGCGCGGCCGGGACCGTCGCCGCCGCCTACCGGCGCAGCCCGACCCCCTTCACCCTCGCCCACCGTCGCATCTACGCCGCCTGGCCCGCCGACGATCCCCTCGTGGTCGGCTACCGGCGCTGGATCGCCGAGTTCGACGAGCGCCTGGACGCCGCCATCGAGTACGACCGGCCCGTGCCGCCGCACGCCTTCGAGCACGCCGTCCGGACCCTCTACCCGGCCTTCGTCGCGGCGGAGCCTGCCGACCCGGCGTTGCTGGACACCATGTTCCCCTCGCCGCCGTCCGGCCGGACCGTCGATCTGGAAGCCGCTCACCAGGGAGGACGGGGATGACGGAAGCCCTCGCCGGCCGGGCGCTCTACGACGGGTACGCCCACGTCTTCGCCGACGAGGCCGCGGTCAGCGCCTACAACGCCCACTACGACCGGCCCGCCGTGCTCGGCCTGCTCGGCGACGTCGCGGGACTCACCGTCCTCGATGCCGGCTGCGGGCCCGGTCTGTACGCCGCCGAACTCCTGCGCGGCGGCGCCCACCTCATCGGCTGCGACGCCAGCACCGACATGATCAACATCGCCCGCGAGCGGCTCGGCACCACCCCGGAACTGCGCCAGCACGACCTGAACCAGCCACTGGACTGGCTGCCTGACGAAAGCGTCGACCTGGCACTGCTCGCCCTGGTCATCCACTACCTGCCCGACCGCGCCGGCGCGCTCCGCGAACTGTTCCGGATCCTGCGCCCCGGCGGAGCCCTCGTCATCTCCACCAGCCATCCCACCGCCGACTGGCGGGCCAGCGGCGGCGGCTACTTCGAGGCCCGCCACGAGCAGGAGCAGTGGTCGTGCGGGTTCACCCACCGCTACTGGCGGCAGCCCCTGCAGGACTGGATCGCCGAGTTCACCGCCGCCGGCTTCGTTCTCGACGCTCTCCTCGAGCACCAGCCCCAGCCGGAGATGGCGCGCACCCACCCCGACGCCTTCGCCCGCCTGTCCCACGAGCCCGGCTTCATCGCCTACCGCCTCGCGAGACCGCGGGCGAACCTCCGCGCGTGGAAGGATGAGGCATGACCACGGGGAGGCCGGTGCTGGCCGTCGTCAGCGACCCGCCAGGAACCGGCAAGACCACCCTCGCCCACGCGGTCGCCACGGCCGTCGGCTGCCCGGCGGTGATCCGCGACGAGATCAAACAGGGAATGGTCCTGGCCAGCCCCGGCTACCAGGCCGGCGGCGACGACCCGCTCAACCTCCCCGCTCTTCACGCCTTCTTCGGTGTCCTGGAGACCCTGGCGAAGGCGGGCGCCACGGTCGTGGCCGAAGCCGCGTTCCAGGACCGGCTATGGAGTCCCCACCTGGAACCGCTCACCGCCCACGCCGACGTGCGGATCATCCGCTGCACCGTCGACCCGGCCACCGCGCACCAGCGGATCACCACCCGCGCCGGGCTCGACCCCCACCGCGCCGCCCACGGCGATGCCGAACTCCTCAGCGGCATCGCCGCCGGCCGCCACTCCCTCGGCGCCTTCGTCGACATCCGCCTGGACCTCCCACGGCTCACCATCGACACCAGCGACGGCTACCACCCCGGCCTGGACGCCATCACCGCCTTCATCACCCAGCCTGCCTGACGCGGGCCGTCGGGGTGAATCGGACGGGGCCAGGCCAGCGGTGGCGAGGGCATCCGGGCTTAAAAGCCGTGCACGACGACCTGCCGTGGTCAGAACAGCGTGTCGCGGACGCGCAGTGGCCGGTAACCGGTCGGCCCGAGCTGTGCGAGCTCGCCCTCGATGTCCACCTCGATCGCGCCGAAGAAGTTGATGTTCTCGCTGTGCGCGGGTCGGACGGGACATCCTCCGCCGACAGCGGGGAGATCACCAGGTCCCCGTCGCCATCCAGCCGCACCGGGCCATCGCCCTCGCCGAGGGCGGTGCGCAGCTCGTCTTGCACCTGGGCCAGCGCCGCGTCTGCATCGGCGGGTTTGCCGACCAGCCGGCAGAACTCGACCCGCTGCTCGGCCCACTTGCTCGGAGTGAGCAGATAGGCGGCCGGGTCGGAGTAGCGGCGCGAGCCGGGCACGAACACATCGCCCGTGCGCAGACCATCCCGCAGCGCCAGGAGCGTGCACAGTTCCCAGTAGTGCCGGTAGGCGGCGACGTTGCCTGGCTTCGCCGCGGTGTCCAGGTAGCCACGCCGACGGGCCGGGACGAAGCTGGCCGGCGCGGTGTCGGGGACCTTCCGTGCGCCTGTGGCGTTCAGTTCCCGCAGGATCGCCACCGCCTTGAGTAGGTCGGTCGCGGCGGTGCCGCCGGCGAATGTCACCGCCTCCAGGACCTGCGGGGTGAACTGCCGCAGGTACCCGTACGAACCGTCCAACGCGGCCAGATGCCCATGATCACGTGGCAGCGGCGGCAACGCGGTGGCCTGCGCGGACCGCAGCCGCTCCCACCCGACCTTCTCCCCCCGGATCAACCCACCGACGTCCTCGTCCGGCACTGCTGGATCGGCGGCGATGGCGAGGATCGCGTCCAGCAGGGCCTGGCGGTCCTCACCGGCCTTGCCGCGCTCGGCCAGCTCGTCGCGCATCCTGTGCGCGGCCTTGCTTTCCCGCGCCGAGACAGCCTGGTCGAACAGCTGCACGACCTCGTCCAGCACGTCGGTCGCCGACTGCGCCAGCATCGTGAGCAAGATCGGATAGCGGCGTTGCGGCTCGCGGCGTTGCAACGCCTGCGCGGTCAACCGCTGGCCCACCGTCGCGAGGAACCTACGCCGCTCGGCCGGCAGCACGGACAGGTCCAGGGTGTGCGCGCCCAGACCGCGTAGGAACTCCAGCTTCGTTACCTCAGCCTTCACCGCCGCCGGCGAGGCCTCGACCGGTCCGGTGGCCAGCCACCGTAACCGCGTCATACCGATCATCGGATCGTCCACCAGCAGGCCGTCCAGGCCGGCGCACCGCTGGTCGGTGAACTCGTCCGCCAGCCGGTCGAACGTCTCCCGCCGGGCCTCCTCCCGCGCGTGCGCGACCCGCTCGACCACCATCACCGGACCCGGCCGGATCACCCGCGCCGAGATCAGGTACTCGCACGCCAACCGGAACAGCAGAACCGGTGAGTCATGCTCCAACGCCCGCGCCAGCAGGAACTCGTCCAACTCCTTCAACTCCAAGGCCGTCGGCGCCCGCCAGCCCAGATACCGCGCCACCGACCGAAGATGCCCGGTGCGGGTATTCGCACGCTTCCCGTACGACCGGATCTGATCAGGGTCGATGACGTGGCCGGTCAGCTGCCGCCCGGTCCACACCGGGCAGGGGGACGGGGCGTCCCACCGGTCGGCGGGCACGCGAGTGACGATGGTGGTGAACGTGTCGAGCGCACGGCGGTAGCACTGCAAGCAACGGGTCATGACTCCTTCTGCGGGGTGAGCAGGGGACCGAGCGTCCGCCAGGCTGCGTCGGTCAGGTCGTCGGCGACGAGCGTCGGGGAGCCCGCGGGGCGGGCGAGCCAGTGGCGGCTGTATTCCTGGGCGGGGCCGAACCACAGCGCGACGACGACCGCCAGGTCGGGCCGGTCGGACCAGCCGTGGCCACGCAGCCAGTCGGCCACCGCGGCGAAGAAGCCGCGGTTGTCCGCGGCGGTGCGCTCATCGATCGTGCCGCGCAGGACATCGACCGGCGCGGTCAGCAGCAGTCGGGCCAGCGGCGGATGCTCTTCCACCCACCGCAGATGGCGGGTGACCAGGCGGGTCACGCCGTCGCGGGGCCCGGTCGAGGTGTGCAGCTCACCCCACAGCGCGCTCTGATGATCGGCAAGACCCGCACCCACCACGGCCGCGGCCAGGTCCCCCCGGGTGGGGAAGTAGTGAAACAGGCTGCCGTTACTGACACCGGCCCGGCGCCGAACCGCCTGCATGGACGTGGCCTCCCAGCCCTGCTCCAGCACGCAGGCCACGGCCGCGTCCACCAGCCGGGCCCGACTGGGCGCTACCCCGACGCCTCCCATAACCCCGGCACCTCCCATAGAGCAACACTCTAGAGCAACACTCTAGACGGACAGCCCGCGCGCCTACCGGGACTCTCTGTGCGGACGAGCTTCGGTAAGATCGCCGGCCATGGACGCGGGCGTGGGAAACACGTTGATCTCCATCCCTCCGGGGCGGGTGACGCTGTGCGACCGGCGAACGCAGCGCAGCTGGTCGGTCGAGCTCGCGCCGTACTGTCTCGCGGCGTTTCCGGTCACCCAGGAGCAGCACGCGGCGGTTGTCGGCCAGCGGCCGGGCTCGGCCCACGGGGACCGGTTGCCCGTCGAGGGGGTTTCCTGGTGGGACGCGGTCCGGTTCTGCAACGCCCTGTCCCACCGCGACGGGATGGCGCCCGCGTACCGTGTCCAGGCCGACGGCGAGGGTGCCGACGGGGAGGGTGTCGAGTGGGACACCCGCGCCGAGGGGTACCGGCTGCCGACCGAGGCTGAGTGGGAGTACGCCGCCCGGGCCGGCACGAGCGGCCCGCGGTACGGGCCGCTCGACGACATTGCCTGGTACCGCGGCAACTCCCACGGGCGAATCCACGACGTGGGCGGTAAACAGCCCAACTCCTGGGGCCTGTACGACATGCTGGGCAACGTGTGGGACTGGTGCTGGGACCTGTACGACACCGAGGTCTACGGCACCTATCGGGTGCTGCGGGGCGGTGGGTGGTTCGACGAGCACTGGAGCTGCCGGGCCTCCGTACGCCGCCGCGGCCACCCGGCCTTCCACCTCGACGACGTGGGGTTCCGCGTCGCGCGTTGCGCCGTGCCCTGACCCACGTCGCATCCGTGCTCATGCACCGGTCCGTGTTGCCCGCCGGACGAGAGCGATCCTGATCAGATGGGGCCTGATCAGATGGGGCCTGATCAGGTGGGGCCGGGGCGGGTGGGGCTGGCGCGCACGGCGCGAAGCTCCGCGGTCAGTTCGTCGGCCTGGCGTTCGGCGCGTTCGGCGCGGGCCCGGGCCTCGGCGCGGGCCTCGCCGATCACAGTGAGACGTTCGGCGGCGGCCTGACGTTCGCCGGCCAGGCGGGCCTCGCCCTCGGAGCGGACGCGGTCGAGTTCGGCCGCCGCCTCGGCACGCACCCGCTCAGCCTCGGCGGCCGCGGCCGCGCGGACCTGGTCGAGCTGCGCCGCCGCCTCGGCGCGGATCCGGGTGATCTCGGTGTCGGCCTCGGCGCGTTCGCGGCGGATGTCCTCGCGCAGGGCGTCGCGTTCGGCGCGTAGCTCGGTGAGGGTGTGCGCGTCGTGTTCGGCGGCGCGCCGGGCCTCCTCCAGCCGCGTTGAGGCCTGCTCCCGGGCGGCGACGGCCTCGTCGATGCGCCGTGCGGCCTCGGCGCGGGCCGTCTCGGCGGCGTCGTTGGCCGCGCGGACCGTCTCGGCGGAGTGCTCGACCACCTGCCGCCTGGCCGCCTCGGCGGCGGCCAGGCGCGTCTCGGCGCCCTCCAGCGCGCTCACCGCCTCGCCCGCGACGGCCTCGGCCTCGGCGCGGGCCGCCTCGGCGGCGCGGGCCCGCTGCTCGGCGCGCACGGCACGGGCCACCGCCTCGGCGACCCGTTCGGCGGCTTCGGCTTCGGCCGCCTCGACGGCCGCCTCGGCGGCGGTGACGTCGCCGAGGGCGGACATCTGCCGGGTGAAGGCGTCGAGGGTGCGGGTCAGCTCGGCGGCGAGGGCGCGCGCCTGAGCGGCGAGGTCCTCGGCGTGCAGCCGACCGGCCGCCAGCGGCCGGGTGGCGGCGTCGGCCCGGGCTGCGGGCGTGCCGGCGGAGTCCGCACTGCCACGCCCGGCGAGCTCACGGCGGCGGCGGTAGGCCGCGAGCCGGTTGTGCGCCGGGTCGTCGCAGTACGCCGGCGGGCGCCCCGGGCGCTCGGCGGGGGCGGCGGGCCGGGTGCATCCCGGGAAGGCGCAGCG
>NZ_CDWRCK010000107.1:1614-13944 GCF_977927595.1 Frankia sp. CcWB3 | reverse complement strand
GGCTGTAGAACTGTTGCGATCCCTCGTAGGGGCGATGAGGACCCGAAAATCAACGCGCAGGTGGGACGGCGTGTCGTAGGCCCGGCGGAGGGGCGGGACTGCAGCGAACCTCCGGTCGAACATCACGACGACGAGATCATGGCATAACGGTGCCATCCGATCAAGATACGGAGGCATCGCACGGCGGTTGCCCTCCCTCCGGTCGGACTACCTCGCTGCCATCTCGGTGCCATCCGGCTCGGCATGCCGGGCAGCCGGGCGCCTTCGGCCGGGGACCGATGTCGTCACCATTGTCGCCGTCACGGCGTGTCCGACGGCTCTGACAGGTAGACAAGACCGATGAGCACCCTCCGGCTGTGGGCCCCTGAGGCGAAGACGGTCAGCCTAGTCGTGGCGGGCTCCGCCGGCGACTCGACGCACGAGATGACCGCCGGGAAACGGGGGTGGTGGTGGGTCAACGTCCCGTCCGCGAAGCATGGCACGGACTACGCCTTCCTGCTCGACGGCGGCAGCGAGGAGCTGCCCGACCCCCGATCGGCCCGGCAACCGGGGCCGCTGGGGGTTCACGGCCGGTCGCGGCTGGTTGACCACTCGGCCTTCCCCTGGACCGACGGGACCTGGCGGGGCATCGCGCTGGCCGGCAGCGTGCTCTACGAGCTGCACGTCGGGACGTTCACCCCGGAGGGCACCTTCGACGCGGCCATCGGCAAGCTCGACCATCTCGTCGAACTCGGCATCGACGCCGTCGCACTGCTGCCGGTCAACGCCTTCCCGGGCCGGCACGGCTGGGGCTACGACGGCGTCGGTCTGTACGCGGTGCACGAACCCTACGGCGGCCCGGACGGGCTCAAGCGCTTCGTCGACGCCGCGCACGCTCGCGGCCTCGGCGTGATCATGGATGTCGTCTACAACCATCTCGGCCCGGACGGCAACTACCTCGGCCGCTTCGGCCCCTACTTCACCGACCGCTACAGCACTCCGTGGGGCCCCGCGGTCAACCTCGACGCCCCCGGCTCCGACGAGGTCCGCGCGTTCATCATCGACAGCGCCCTGTCCTGGCTGCGCGACTACCACTGCGACGGGCTGCGTCTCGACGCCGTCCACGCCTTTCAGGACAGCCGGGCCCTGCACCTGCTGGAGGAGATCGCCGAGGCGGTCCACCGGCTCGGCGCCCAGCTGCGCCGCCCGCTGTTCGCCGTCGCCGAGTCGGACCTCAACGACCCGAAGCTGGTCGCCGCACCCGAGGCCGGCGGGTACGGCCTGGACGGGCAGTGGTGCGACGACATCCATCACGCGCTGTGGGCAACCCTGTCCGGCGAACGGCAGGGGTACTACGGGGACTTCGGTTCGATCTCGACCCTCGCCCACGCGCTGACCAGTGGGTTCGTCCACGACGGCGGCTACTCGACGTTCCGCGGGCGCTCCCACGGCCGGCCGATCCCCCCGACCACGCCCGCCTACCGGCTCGTCACCTTCCTGCAGAACCACGACCAGATCGGCAACCGGGCCGCCGGCGACCGGGCGTCCGCCACGCTCAGCGACGGCCTGCTCCGGATCGGTGCGGCCCTGCTGCTCACCTCGGCGGTCACCCCGATGCTGTTCATGGGCGAGGAGTGGGGTGCCCGCACCCCCTGGCAGTACTTCACCGACCACACCGCCCCCGGGCTGGGGGACGCGGTGCGGGAGGGCCGGCGCGCCGAGTTCGCCGCCCACGGCTGGGAGCCGCAGGACGTTCCCGATCCCCAGGACCCGGCGACCTTCCAGCAGTCGAAACTCGACTGGTCCGAACCGGGCCGGGAGGGTCACTCCGACCTGCTGGACTGGCACCGCCGGCTGATCGCGCTGCGTCGCCGGCTGCCGGCGCTGACCGACCCGGCGTGGTCCTCGGTCGCGTGCACCTTCGACGAGGAGGCCCGCTGGCTGGTGGTCCGTCGCGGCGACGTGGCGATCGTCGTGAACCTGGCCGCCGAACGACAGGCCGTCCCCCTCGACGGCGTCCCGTTCGACGCCCCGGCCGCATCCGCCCACGGGTTCACCTACATGCCGGGACGGGTGGAACTCGACGGCGAGTCGGTCGTGATCATCCGCCTGCTCCCCCCGGCCGAGCCGACCGCCGGCTGACCCGTCAGCGCACCGGCCGTCAGCGCACCGAGCGCACCACGCGCACCAGCCGTCAGCGCACCGGCCGTCAGCGCCGGGTGTGGTCCCTGGACAGCACGAAATAGAGCCCGCCCAGCACCGCCAGCCCCACCAACAACACCATGACGAGCAGCACGACGTAGGTTCCCATGCACCCATGGTCGCAGGCCCCGGCACGACCGCCAGCGGGTCACCCACGCCCGGAACGGCGAACAGATACTCCGGCAGGTCCGGCGTCCGGACCGCCGGCTCCGACACCCCACTCGGGTGCGGCGGCCGCACGTTCGGGCCGCGCGCCCGGCCTGGTGCGTCAGCCGGGCAGCATCCTGGCGACGCGGCCCGCGGTGCCGTTCCCCGCCGCGGCGTCCCGGGCCAGCGCGCTCAGCCGGGACATGGCCCGCTGGTACTTCTTGCGATGCGGCCCGGCGAGCAGCTCCGCTCCGAACAGCTCCCCGAAGGGCACGCCGGAGGCCACGACCGGGACCGACCGGTCGTAGAGCCGGTCGGCGAGGACCACGACCCGCAACGCCACCGCCTGATCCTCGACCGGCGCGACCCGGTGCAGGCAGACCAGGGTGACCCCGGCCACGAGCGCGCCGTACCGGGAGGGGTGCAGTCCGGCGAGATGCTCGCACAGCGCGGCGAATCCGTCCTCGGTCGCCCCCTCCTCGGCAGCCGCCCGCGCGCCGACCTCATCGTCAGTACACGGCGGGGGCGCGGCCGGAAGACCCCGGTGCCGGTAGTCCTCCCCGTCCACCCGGAGGATGTCGAACCTGGCCGCCAGACCCTGGATCTCACGGCGGAAGTCGGCGGCGGCGAACCGACCGGCACCGAGGTCCTCCGGCTGGGTGTTGCTCGTCGCGGCCAGGTGGACACCGGCCTCGACGAGCCGGGTCAGCAGGCTGGACACCAGCACCGTGTCGCCGGGATCGTCGAGCTCGAACTCGTCGATCGCGACCGCGCAGGCCCGCGAGAGCCTGCGCGGTCGCGGCGAATCCCAACGCGCCGACCAGGGAGGTCAGTTCGACGAACGTGCCGTACGCCTTCGGGCCGGGCACGGCGTGCCACAGCGAGGCGAGCAGGTGGGTCTTGCCGACACCGAAGCCGCCGTCGAGGTACACCCCCGGCCGCATTCCGGACGGGCCCGGCGCCCCCGCCCCCCGGGTCAGGAGCCCGAACAGGCCGCCCTTCCCGGAACGGCCCGCATGCCCGGAACGGCTGGAACGATCTGAACGGCTGGACCGCCCGGAGGAGGCGGTCAACCGGTCGGCGAAGGCGGACAGCGCCATGACCGCGGCGGCCTGGCTCGGCTCGGCCGGATCGGGCAGGTAGCCGGCGAACCGGACCGTGTCGAACCGGGGCGGCGGGACAAGCGCCGCGACCAGGTCCCCGGGTGGCACAATCGGCCGGCGATCGACGAGACGCTGCGCCACCCGCCCAGCGTACGGAGACGCCCGTACCCGTCGCCCCGGCCGGCGGTATCGCGGCCGACGTCACAACGCATGGGTTCGCCGCCGACCTGGGTTCGCCGCCGATCGGATGACCAGCACCGTCGCCCGTTACAGTCGGCCCGGTGCGGCGCATCTTCCCGGTTCCACCCCCGTTCGCCGGTTCCGCGGGGGCCGCCGGGCTCGCGAGGAAGGCCGAGGAGGCCGTCGAGGACATCGAGGACATCGAGGACATCGATCTCGACGAGGCGTACGCCTACCCCTCGTCCGCCGCGCACACCCCCTACATCCGGGCGAACTTCGTGGCCTCGGTCGATGGGGCCGCCGAGGTGGGCGGCCGCTCGGGCCCCCTGGGCGGGGAGGCCGACCTGCGGGTCTTCCGGTTGCTGCGCTGGCTCAGCGACGTGGTGCTGGTCGGTGCCGGGACCGCCCGGACGGAGAACTACGGGCCGGTGGTCATCCCGCCCGAACGGCGGGAGCGGCGCGTCGCCGCGGGGCTCGCGGCGGTGCCCCCGATCGCGGTCGTGACCGCGACGGCGGGCTTCGACCCGGGTGCCCGGCTGTTCAGCGGGGAGATCCGACCGGTGCTACTGACCTGCGAGACCGCACCCCTCGACCGACGTCGGCGGCTGGCGGCGGTCGCCGACATCGCGATCTGCGGCGGCAGCGCCGTTGAACCCGACCTCGCCGTCCGGGCCCTGGCGGAACGGGGAATGACCCGCATCCTCACCGAGGGCGGTCCGCTGCTGCACTCCCAGCTCGCCGCGGCGGGCCTCCTCTACGAGCTGTGCCTGACGATCACCCCGGTACTGGCCGGGCCGGGCCGGCTCGGGATCATGAAAGGCGAGCCGTGGCCGGCACCGGCCGCGCTCACCCTGACCCAGATCCTCGCCGAGGACGACGTCCTGTTCCTGCGTTACCGGCGCTGAACCGGCGTTACCGGCGCTGGCCCGGCACCGGCGTCATCCACAGGCGACCGGACCGGCACCTGCGTCATCCACAGTCGCGTCGCCGCGCGGGCGCGAGCGGGCGGGCCGCTGTTAGCGTCGCCACCGGTGAACCTGATCACGATCTGGGTGGTGTGCGCATGACGGTGCCCGAGGGACGTCGCGCGACGGTGGCCGTCGCCTTGGCCCAGGCCCGGCGTGCCCGGCTGGACGTGGCCGCCGCGCTGGAGCGGATCTCGGCGGTCGGCGCCGAGGCCTGGGAGGGTCGTCAGGCCGAGATCTGGCAGCGCCGGATGCGGCGGCTCGCGGCGGAGGCGGCCATGGCCCTCGATCGGTGCGTGCAGGCCTGCGAGACAGCGTTGCAGGTCCGCGGGACAGCGTTCGTTGCGGCAGGCCCCGGCGGGCCGATGTCCCCCGTCCGATCGGCGGGCCCCGGCGGGCCGCGGAAGGTCGGCTGACGCGCATGCCCGGACCAAGCGACCGGGTGCTCGTCGACCCCGATCGGATGCGTGTGCTGGTGTCCAGCGTGACCGAGGCCGGGGAGCTGCTGCGCTCCTGGTCTCGCGCCCTCGCCGCGGCGTTGGCGGATGCCGGGCTGCCGCTCGACCCGGCGGAACGGCTCGGCGCGCTGGAGGACGAAGTCGAGGCCGAGGTCACCATGCTGCGGCGCCGGCTGCGCCTCGCCGAGGGCGTCGACGACGGGATCGGCATCACGGTCAGGCCGACGTCCGCCCCGATTCGGCAGCCGGTGCCCCGCGAGGCGCCGGGCATTCCCGGTACCTCCGAGGCGCTCCGCACCTTCGAGCAGGCCGTGGCCGCCGGACGGGCGTTGGCGCACTCGCTGCGGGGGGACGGGCCGGGCCGGCACGGATCAGGCCAGGGCGGAACGGGCAGAGGCGGATCAGGGCTGGGCAGAACGGGCAGAATGGGTGGAACGGGTGGAAACAACTCGGGCATGGTCACCCCGCGTGACGCGCTGACCGTGCTGCGGTCCCGGATGAACGATCCGGGCTTCGTCCTGGGCTTTCACGACGCGCTGGGACCCGACGGGCTCGCGCGGCTGCTCTACCGGGTGGAGGGACTGTCGCGGGGGCCGATGGTCCACCGTCCACCCGAACCGCTCGGCTTCGACCGGCGGGAGGCGGAACGGATCCTCGGCACCACCCTGGCCTCCTACAGCCACCGGCGAACTCTCGGCGCCGCCTGGCTCGGCCGGTTCAACACCGCTGGGAGGACCGACACGGCCGAGACGGTCCTGCTGACCCCCCTGCTCGCCTCGGCCCGCCTCGACAGCGCGCTGCTGGACCGGCTGGGCCGGATGGCCTTCGGGCCGGGTGACCGACCGGGTAGCGGGCCGGGTAAGGGGCCGGGTGACGCCGCGGCCGCCCCGTCGGCGCCGCACGACGTCGGCCTGCTCGCCCCCGCCGCAGCCGGGCTCACGAGCCGGGGCCGACCGACCGTCACCGACTACCAGGGGGTGCTGCTGGACGCCATCGCCGCGGCCCCGGCGCTGGCCGCCCGATTCGCGGCGGACCACATCGACACCATCCTGCGCGGCGCGGCCGTGCTCGCCCTTCCGCTGCCGGTGGATCTCGCGACGGCCCGATCCCTGGAAGATGCCTGGATCCGGCTGGTGGCCGCGGCGGGAAGCCAGGAGAGCCGCCGTGCCGATCCGCGGGCCTCGGCCTCGTTCGTCTCCCGGCTGGCCGGGGCCGTGCAGGCGACCGGTGATCGGCCGTTGCTCCTCCGGCTGCGGGCGGCCCTCGTCCCGGCGCTACGGACCTATCGGGACGAACTCTACGACGCCGTCACCGCCGTGGTCCCCAGTCCCACGGTGGACCCGCAGGCCGGGGCCGCGGCGGAGCAGTCCGCCCTGGTCGAGCTGATCCCGATCGAGGCGTGGGAGTCGCTGCTGCGGGAGGGCCTGCGCGGCGGGGCGCTGGCCGGTTTGCTCGCCCAGGACGTCGCGACCTACGGTCTTCGTCTCGAGGACCAGGTGGCCGCCTCGACCCAGGGCTGGAGAACGGCCCCCGGCGGGTATCCGTCGAGCCCCCTGGCATTGGGCTACCTGCGGGTCGAGCGCGCGCAGGCGTTCTTCGCCGGCGCCCTCGCCGATGCGACCGAGGCGGTGCTGCTCGACGTGCTCGGGGAGGTGGGCAAGTCCATCGATCCGACGAACCCACCGGGCACCTTCGTCCATCTGGGCGTCGGGGTCACCGTGGAGGTGATCGAGGCCTGGATCCGGGCACGGCACAGCGACCTGCCGACCACCCGCCCCGCCCAGGTCGTCGCGGACCTGCGGGACGCCTCCCGGGTCCTGCCCGGCTGGGCAGCGGCCTACGAGACCAGCGCCCGCCGGCTCTGGGCCCGCCGGGATCGTGACCCGCTCCGGCCGATCGCGGTGACCCCCGCCGGCGGGCCGTGCCGCGTCTACACCGGCGATCCGAGGGCCGACGGGTTCATCACCTCGCCGGCGGAGAACTTCCTCGACGCCTCGGGGAATCCACGTCCGTCCGCGCGGATGACGCCGACCCAGCGGCGTGCCTATGCCGCCTGGCTCGCGAGCCCGGCGATGGTCGCGAACAACGACCGCATCTCGTTCCTCGACGGCCGGGCCGGCAGCCGCGGATCCTCCCTGCCACCGGACTGGGGACGGCGGCCGGGCTGACCCCGGTTCTCCCCGGTTCTCCCCGTCACCACCGGCTAGATGATCATCCCGGCGCCGAGAGTGGTCCCGGTCGACTCGTCGATGAGCAGCACGCTGCCGGTGTTCCGGTTGCGGCGGTACAGGTCGTAGCACAGCGGGGACGTCGTCCGCAGGGCGATCCGGCCGATGTCGTTCAGACCCAGCGTCTCGACGGTCTCGTCGCGGTGCAGGGTGTCGATGTCGACGCGGTAACAGATGTCGGTGACCATCGCCCGTACCGAACGGGTGGTGTGCTTGATCCCGATCCGGGCCCGGCGGCGCAGCGGGGCGTCGACCATCCAGGAGACCATCAGGTTGAGGTCCTGGCCGACGGCCGGCTGGTTCATCGGCCGGGCGATCGTGTCTCCCCGGGAGACGTCCAGATCGTCCTCGAGCCGGATGGTCACCGACATCGGCGGGAACGCCTCGTCGACCGGGCCGTCGAACGTGTCGATGCCGGCGATCCGCGTGGTCAGCCCGGAGGGCAGGACGACGACCTCGTCGCCGGGCTTGAGCACCCCGCCGGCAACCTGACCGGCGTACCCGCGGTAGTCGTGCAGGTCGTCGTTCCGCGGCCGGACCACCCACTGCACCGGGAAACGCACATCGATGAGGTTGCGGTCGGAGGCGATGTGGAGCTCCTCCAGGTGGTGCAGCAGCGAGCTGCCCTCGTACCAGGGAGTGCTTGGCGACCGGGAGACCACGTTGTCCCCGCCCAGCGCGGAGATCGGGATCGTCGTGACGTCGACGATCTCTAGTTTCGCCGCGAAGTGCCGGAACTCCTCCTTGATCTTCTCGAAGACGTCCCGGTCGAAGTCGACGAGGTCCATCTTGTTCACGCAGAGCACCAGATGGGGCACGCGCAGCAGGGACGTCAGGAAGGCGTGCCGGCGGGTCTGCTCGACGATCCCCTTGCGCGCGTCGACGAGCAGCAGCGCGAAGTCGGCGGTGGACGCGCCGGTGACCATGTTGCGGGTGTACTGCACGTGCCCGGGGGTGTCGGCGAGGATGAACGACCGCCGGGGCGTGGCGAAGTAACGATACGCGACGTCGATCGTGATGCCCTGCTCCCGCTCGGCCCGCAGACCATCGGTGAGCAGCGCGAGGTCGACGTAGCTGTCGCCGCGCTCCCGGCTGGTGCGCTCGACCGCGGCGAGCTGGTCGGAGAACAGCGACTTCGTGTCGTAGAGGAGCCGCCCGATCAGGGTCGACTTCCCGTCGTCGACGGACCCCGCCGTCGTGACCCGCAGCAGCTCGGCCATCAGAAGTACCCCTCCCGCTTACGGTCCTCCATCGCCGCCTCACTGACCCGGTCGTCAGCCCGGGTCGCGCCGCGTTCGGTGAGCCGGGTGGCGGCCACCTCGGCGATGACCTCCTCGACGGTCGCCGCGGTTGACTCGACCGCTCCGGTGCAGGTGATGTCGCCCACCGTGCGATAGCGCACCTGCCGGGGCGCCGCCGTCTCACCAGCCAGGGGCCGGGTCAGCGGCGTGACCGCCAGCAGCATGCCGTCGCGCTCGAACACGTCCCGGCGATGCGCGTAGTAGATGGAGGGGATCTCCAGCCGCTCCTGGGCGATGTACCGCCAGATGTCGAGCTCGGTCCAGTTCGACAGCGGGAACACCCGGATGTGCTCACCGGGGCGGTGCCGGCCGTTGTAGAGCGACCACAGCTCGGGGCGCTGGTTCTTGGGGTCCCACTGGCCGAACTCGTCCCGGAAGGAGTAGACCCGTTCCTTGGCCCGCGCCTTCTCCTCGTCCCGGCGCGCGCCGCCGAACATCGCGTCGAACTTGTTGTCGGCGATGGCGTCGAGCAGCACCGGTGTCTGCAGCTGGTTACGCGAGGCCCCCGGACGGGTGTCTTCGGTCAGCACGCCCGCGTCGATGGCGGCCTGGACGGAACCGACCACCAGGCGGGCGGCGAGCTCCGCCGCCCGCCTGTCCCGAAACTCGAGGACCTCGTCGAAGTTGTGCCCGGTGTCGATGTGCAGCAGGGGGAAGGGCAGCTTCGCGGGCCAGAAGGCCTTCTGCGCGACCCGGAGCATGACGATCGAGTCCTTCCCGCCGCTGAACAGCAGGGCGGGACGCTCGAACTCCGCGGCCACCTCGCGGAAGATGTGGATGGCCTCGGCCTCAAGCATCTGCAGCTGGGTGAGCTCGTAACCCATCACCGGCACGCGACCCCCCCCCCGTCGAGGCGATGTGTCCCACCAAAGTAGCGGACACGGCGGCCGTGCCGGCGGTTTCGGCGACGTTACGCCCCTCACGGTGGACCCACAACCACGACCGACGTCATCCAGAACAACCATGGATCAACAATCGCTACCCTCTGCAACCACTCCGTGGCCACTCCGAGAGCACTCCGCGAGCACGCGCCTCAACCGCCGGAGCCCCCCGCGGCGCCGATCGCCCGGAGAACCTCCGATGCCCAGCTCGCAGCACAGATGACCAGGTCGGGCAGCAGCGGGTCGGGCTGGTTGTACCGCAGCGGCGAGCCGTCCAGCCGGCTGGTGTACAGCCCCGCCGACCGCGCGACCGCCACCGGGGCGGCGGAGTCCCACTCGTACTGGCCGCCGGCGTGCAGGTAGATCTCGGCCTCCCCGCGGATGACGGCGGCGGCCTTCGCACCAGCCGAACCCATCGGGACGATGGTGGCGCCTAGTGCCTCCGCGACCTCCGTGACCAGCTGTGGGGCCCGGGTCCGGCTGACCACGATCCGTGGCGGACGCGCCTCGGCCGGCCGCGGCGGCAGCCCGCCCGCGCTGGACAGCGTCAACCCGAGCGCCGGCAGCGCCACCGCGCCCGAGACGAGCTCGCCGGCCTGCCAGAGCGCGACATGCACCGCCCAGTCCGACCTGCCGGGTTCGGCGAACTCGCGGGTGCCGTCCAGGGGGTCGACGATCCAGACCCGCTCCGCGGACAGCCGCGCGACGTCGTCGACGCCCTCCTCGGACAGCACAGCGTCCTGCGGGCGGTGCCGCGCCAACGCCCGGGCCAGGAGCTGATGCGAACGCGCGTCCCCGGCGTCACGCAGGGTCGCGGGTTCGGCGAACCCGACCTCCTCCCTGATCCGCAACAGCAGTTTGCCGGCGTCCGTGGCCAGCCGTCGGGCCAGGACGTCGTCGTCGAGTTCGTCGGTCGCGATGTCGACCGGCACGGTGGACGGCGGGCGGGTGTCATCGGTGTTCATTGGGACGGAGTCTGTCACCAGCTACCGTCGCAAGTGTGAGTACCACCTCCCATCCCGCCCCCGGTCCTGATCACCACCCCAAGTCCGGTGCCAACGGTGCCGCCAGTGTGACCGGCGGGTCCGGTGTGACCGGCGGGTCCGGACCAACCCCCGTCCTGGCGACGCCGGCCCGGGTCGCGGAGCTGACGGCCGAGTCGGTCGCCTGGCCGTCGCTGACCCTGCGCCCGGCCCAGCTCGCCGAGCTGGAACTGCTGCTGCTCGGTGCTTTCGGGTCGGAACCTGGTTATCCCGAGGACCCCGAGATCAATGGCGTGCCGGTGCCGACCCTCATCGTCGGCGCGGCCGAGGCCGGCGCACTGACACCGAGCTCCACGGCGGCCCTGCGGGACACCGAGGGAGTGATGATCGCGGCGCTGCACCTCCGAACGACCATTCCCCTGCCGGACCAGCCGGGGGGTCCGGACGGGCCCCGGGTCCGGCTGGTCGGCACGGTCGAGGGCATCCGGCTGCCCCACCACCCCGATCATCCCGGCCTGCGGCTCACCCCGGCCCAGGTCCGGGCCGAGCTGCTCGCCCGAGGCTGGATCAGCCTCGAGGCGGGTTCCGGCGCGTGCTGGGCGGTGTGGGCGGACGGCCTGCTCCACACGGCGGACGTGGGCCGGATCCGGGCGCTGACCCGGCAGGGCAAACGGTGCGTCGTCCTCGCCCCGGCGGGTGGCGCCGATCCCGCGGACGCTGGGCATCACCTGCGGGTCCGTTGCCTGCTCGCCGCCCTCAAGGCGGTCGACGCCCCGTTGCGGGCCGCCGAGGCGACGCTCTCCTCGGAGGCGCTCGCCGCCGACGCGATCAGCCCGCCGGGTATTGCCGGCCGGCGGTCGGAACCGCCGCCGGACCCCTACCGGCGGCCGAAAGCCGGCAAGGCGGGAACGCCGGAGCACCGCAGCCTGCTGGTCCTCGTTCCGGTCATCCCGTCGGAGGCGCTGGCCACCCCCCGCGAACCGGGCATGAGCGCGACGGTCCTGAAAACATCCGCGAAACCGAGCGGCGCGGCGGCGGGGGTACCGGGCCCGGCCACGGCCGTGGCGCCCGCCCCCCCGGCACCCACGGACCTGGCGGACATTGCGTGGGCGGCGGCGGGCGCGGCCTGGACAGGCGTGGAGACGGCGGCGAGCTCCGCCGACGAACTGGCGAAACTCGCCGCCCAGCGGGCGCATCTGGCCAGCTTCTACGGCCTGACCGGCAGCCTCATCGGGCCGGCGATCGGCGCACCCGGGCGGATGGAACTGGCCTCGCTGCTCGACGCCGGCAACCCGATACCGGCCGAACTGACCCCGCCGACGGTGGCCGCGGAGCTCTCCCGCGCCATCCCACCACGTTCGAAGCGGGGCCTGGCCGTGTTTCTCACCGGGCTGTCCGGCTCCGGGAAGTCGACGCTGGCCGGCCTGCTCGTCTGCCGACTACTGGAATACGGCGGACGCCGGCTCACTTTGCTCGACGGGGACGTCGTGCGGGCCCAGCTGTCCCAGGGACTGGGATTCTCCCGCGCCGACCGCGACATCAACGTCCGACGGATCGGCTTCGTCGCGGCCCAGGTCGCGGGAGCCGGAGGCACCGCGGTGTGCGCGCCGATCGCGCCGTACGCCGACGTGCGCGCCCAGGTCCGGGGGATGGTCCGGGCCGCAGGCGGCGGATTCGTGCTGGTACATGTGTCCACACCGCTGGAGGTGTGCGAGGCGCGGGACCGTAAGGGGCTCTATGCCAAGGCGCGCGCAGGCGTCCTGCCCGCCTTCACCGGCGTGTCCGATCCGTACGAGACGCCGACCGACGCCGACGTCACGGTGAACACCGCGGAGCTCTCCGCCGAGGACGCCGTGGACCGGATCATCGACCGCCTACGCCACGCCGGCTGGCTGGCCAGCTA
>NZ_CDWRCK010000107.1:0-946 GCF_977927595.1 Frankia sp. CcWB3 | reverse complement strand
GCTAGTGGTCGGAACCGTTAATTCGTCGGGTTTCATGCGGCCTGCGGACGTGGCGCGTGCCGGTGGTGGTTCCCGATGCGGGCCAGGAGCTGGTTGAGGTCGGTGCGTGTGAACTTCCAGCCGAAGGGCTTGGCGGCGGCGTTGTAGTGCTTCTCGAAGGCGATGATCTGGGCGGCGAGCTCGTCCAGGCCCTCGAAGTCGTCCGGAGTAAGCAGCTTGCGCTGGAGGACGGAGAAGTAGACCTCGACCTGGTTCAGCCAGGAGGCGTGGACAGGCAGGTGAACCATCCGCGCGTTGGGGTAGGCGCTGTTCAGACGGTCGGCGGCGGCCCAGTTGCGGTGCGAGGCCCCGTTGTCCACAACCCAGAAGACGCGCCTGGCCGAGGCGTACGGCTCGACGCTCATGACCTGGTCCACGAGCGCGGTGAACGGCTTGATCCCGGTGGACGGCTCGCACCGGCCCATCACCCTCGCGTGGTGGACGTCGTAGGCGGCCAGGTAGGCCAGGGTGCCGTGCCGGTGGTATTCGCTCTCGGCCCGCATCGCCCGGCCGGGGCCAGGCGGGAGCGGCAGGTGCAGGCGCATCCGGGCCTGGACACCGGGTTTCTCGTCGGCGCTCAGCACGTATTCGTCGTCGCCGAGTGGCTGTCCTTCCCATTCCCGCTGGTAGAGATCCAGCACACGCCCGGCCTTCACCGCGAACGGCGGGTCGCGGGGGAAGATCCACGACCGGTGCTGCCAGGGCTTCAGGGCATCCTCGGTGAGCCAGCGCCGCGCGGTAGACACTGACGGCGCGGGAACGATGCCACTGGCCGCCGCGTGGCGAGCCAATTCTGGGCAGGTCCAGCGGGCCAGCGGCGCCCCGCTCGCGGCGGGCATCTCGCAGGCGAGGGCCTTGACCCCGGCCACCACACACCCGCGGCCGGCCTGGACGCGGCGCGTCAGCT
>NZ_CDWRCK010000106.1:0-13365 GCF_977927595.1 Frankia sp. CcWB3 | reverse complement strand
CGGCGCCGATCCCGACCAGCCGCCGGTATGGAACGGCGCCGCCACCGCGCAGACCGCCGCCGAGCAGACCGCCGCCGCGGCGGCCTACCAGGCCTGGTTGCCGCGATGGCAGCTCTGGGCGACACGCGCGCGCGTTGACGCGGAGCGGCGCAATCTGCACAACACGCTGCACGCGGTCGCGGCCCGGGTCGCCCAGGAGGGTGACGCGCTGGAACTCGTGCTGGCGACCGGCCTGCTGACCTGGCAGCCACCGGGCGGCCCCACCGTCCGCGAGCACCTGCTGACCACCCGACTGACCTGCGACATCGACCTGGTCACCTCCGACATCAGGGTGCGGGTCCCGGCGGGAGCCACGACGCGCCTCGCCGACGGCCCGCTGCTCGACGGCATCGCCGGCTTCCGCCGGGAACGGACGAACGCGCTGCACGA
Source organism: Frankia sp. CcWB3 (assembly GCF_977927595.1). Classification (NCBI taxonomy): domain Bacteria; kingdom Bacillati; phylum Actinomycetota; class Actinomycetes; order Frankiales; family Frankiaceae; genus Frankia; species Frankia sp. CcWB3. The sequence continues at coordinate 12,936 of NZ_CDWRCK010000106.1, read as the reverse complement.
GCGCCTGCGGGGACGACCGTCGGCGCCACTGGGCCCGGACGACATCCGGCTGCTGCGGGACTGGCTGGCGCTGGCGCTCGACGTGCCGACGGACGGCTTCGAACCCGACCTCGCGCCGCCCGCGCCGCCGCCGCCCGACAGCGCGTCACGCCCGCGGGTGACCTTCGCCCCGGCCCTCGTCCTGCGCACCCGTGACCAAGCCGCCCTGCTGACCTACTACGAGCGGATGCTCGACGTCCTGCGGGGTGACGGACCTCCGCCGCTCGGCTTCGTCCAGCTGGTGGAGACCCTCGGCGCCGCCGACCGGCTGGCCTGGCTCGAGGCGGAGGGGGCGACGAGCGGCGCCGAGCTCGGTGCGGACCCGCTGCTCCCGCTCCCGGCCAGTCCCGAGCAGGCCCGGGTGCTGGAACGGCTTCGCCACGACAACGGCGTCGTCGTCGAGGGCCCGCCCGGCACCGGCAAGACGCACACGATCGCCAACCTGGTCTGCGCCCTGCTGGCGGAGGGGCAACGGGTTCTGGTCACCAGCCAGAAGTCGCAAGCCCTGCGGGTCCTGCGGGAGAAACTGCCCCCGGACCTGCAGCGGCTGTGCGTGTCGTTCACCGACACCGAGGAGGCACGCGGCGCTCCGGTCGACCAGGCCGAGAACGCGGGGGCGGGCCTGGACGGCCGGCCCGACCCGGTCTTCGACCCCGCCCCGGCCGGGGCTGAAGACGGAGCGGACGAGCTCGGCGGCATCGGCGTGGGTTCCCCCGAGCTCGCCGCGAGCGTGAGCGCCCTGGCCGCGGAGAAGGCCACCTATCACCCCGAGGCGCTCGACCGGCGGATCGCGCGGGCCGCCGCGCGTCGGCGGGAGGCGATCCGCGCCCGCGATGTCCTGGCGGACCGGGCCCGCGCCCTGCGGTTGGCCGAGCACACGGTGCATCCGGACAGCGAGGTGGCTCCGGGCTGGGGCGGGACGCGGGCGAGCATCGCGGCGCGGGTCCGGGCCGAGGCCGACGCGTCGCGGTGGCTGCCGCGGCCCGTGCCCCGGGCCACCGCGACCACCGCAGCCACCACGACGACGGGGTCCGGGCCTGTCGGGCCTGCGCCGGTTCCCCCGCCGTTGACCGGCGCCGAGGCACTGGAGCTCCACGCCCTGCTACGATCCGGTCAGATGCGATCTGGTCAGGACGCCGGCGCGGACCGGTCCGCCAGCCCGGTGGTCGAGATGAGCCGGTTCCTACCCGCCGAGCGGTTCGCGGACCTGGTGGCCGCCGCCCGCGCGGCCGACGAGGCGGTCCGCCTTGCCCGCGCGGCCGTCCGTCCCGCGACCCGAGGTCTCCTCGACACGCTCGCCGCCGTCGATCCCGCGGTGGTCTCCCTCGATCCGCTACAGCAGGCGGTCGCCAGGCTCTCCCGCACGCTCGAGGAGCTCGACGGGCGCGGGCAGCGGTCGCACAGACGGCACTGGGTTCCGGCGGCCCTCGACGACGCCCTCGCCGGCCGGGACCGGGTCCTCTGGGCGAAGGTGGCCGCGGCCACGCCGATGATCGCCGAAGCGACACGGCACGTGACCGAACTCGGTCTGCACGCGGTCGCCCTTCCGACCTCCGCGTCCCCGGACGGCTCCGCCTCGGCCGCCGACGCCGGCTCCCCGGCGGATCCGGGCTTCGACCCCGCCCCTCTGCTCGCCCGGGGGGAGGCGCTGCGCGAGCACCTCGACGCCGGGGGCGAGCTGCGGCGCAGGTTCCGGCCGAAGTCCAGAAGGAGGCGGACGCGCTGCTGACCCGGACGCTGGTGGACGGCGTCGCGCCGACCACCCCGGAGCTGCTCGATCTCGTGCTCGTCCGGCTCCGGGCGGAGGTCGCGGTCGAGGCCGCGACCCGCGGGTGGGCCCTGGTCGGGATCGCGCCGCGGCCCACCGATCCCTTCGAGGTACGCCTGTCCCGACTGGTTGAGGCGCAGGAGGCCGTCACCGAGATCCAGGCGGTCGTGACGGCGCGGGACCGGGTCGTGGCGATCCTGGAGGACATCGTGCCCGGCCGGGCACCGGCGGTGGACTCCGCCGAGCGCGTCCGGGATCTCGCGGCCGTCATGGCCGCGCTGCGCCCGATGGCAGCCGCCGCCGACGCCGAGCAGGCACTGGGGGAACTGCGGGAGGGCTACGCCGAGCTTGCCACCGCGGCGGGCGCGCCGTCCGAGGTCGCCGAGCTGGCCGGCGCGGTGGCGGCCCGCAATGTGGCCGCGTACACGCGGACCCGGGCCGCGCTCGCCACCACCATGGCTGCCCGGGAGGTGGCGCTGCGCCGGGACGAGCTGCTCGGCCGGCTGCGCGCGGCGCATCCCGACCTCGCCAATCTTCTCGTCTCGACGGCCGGCGCGACCCGGCCCAATGGAGCGGAGATCTGGCCGACCAGGCTCGCGGCGTTCACGACCGCCTGGTCCTGGGCGGTGGCCGCGAGCTGGCTGACCGCCACGGCCGCCGGCGCCGGCGCGGCTCCCGGCGGCCCGGCTGGACCACCTGTCGATCTGGACGCCGAGCTGGACGCGGCGGAGGACATGGTCGCCGCGGCCACCGCGGAGCTGGCCGGCGCCCGCGCGTGGAAACACTGCCTCGAACGGATGGGCGCCGAGCAATCGGCCGCGCTGCGCGCCTATGCCGACGCGGTGGCGGCCAGCGGCACCTTCGGCGGCCGCCACGCCGAACGTTTCCGCCAGGCCGCCCGGGAGGCGATGGAGATCGCCCAGACGGCGGTGCCGGCCTGGGTCATGCCGATCCGGGAGGTGCTGTCGACGATCCCGGCGGTGCGCGACAGCTTCGACGTCGTGATCGTCGACGAAGGCAGTCAGGCCGGGCTCGACAGCCTGTTCCTGCTCTGGCTCGCCCCACGGGTGATCGTCGTGGGCGACGACCGGCAGTGCACGCCGCCGGTGGAGGTCACGGACGAGCTCGACCGGGTCTTCGACCGGCTGGAGGCCCTGCTGCCGGAGGTGCCGGCGTGGCTGCGCGTCGGGTGCACCCCCCGGTCGAGCCTGTTCACGCTGTTGCGGACCCGCTTCGGCGAGGTGATCCGGCTGCGGGAGCACTTCCGGTGCATGCCGGAAATCATCGAGTGGTCGTCGGCCATGTTCTACCGGGACGCGCCGCTGCTTCCCCTGCGCCAGTTCGGCGCCGACCGGCTGCCGCCGCTGGTCGCCCGGTTCGTTCCCCATGGTTTCACCACAGACGCGGGCCTCGGTCCACGCAATCCGGCCGAGGCCGATGCCCTGGTCGCGCAGGTGCTCTCCTGCGCCGAGGATCCCCGGTACGCCCGGCTCTCCTTCGGCGTCGTCGTCCCGCAGGGCACCGCGCAGGCGGCGCTGATCCGCGACCAGCTGGCCGACCGGATGTCCGCCGCCGAGCACCAGCGTCGACGGCTGCGGGTGGGCGTCCCCGCCGACTTCCAGGGCGACGAGCGCGACGTCGTCTTCCTGTCCCTGGTGGTGGCGCCCGACTCGCGCATCACCCCGCTGACCCGACTGGAGTACCAGCGGCGGTTCAACGTCGCGGCCTCCCGGGCCCGCGACCAGGTCTGGCTGTTCCACTCCGTACCGGTTACCGATCTTGACCCCCGCGATCTGCGGCACAACTTCTGAGCTACGTGCTGTCCACGACGCACCCGGCGACCGCCGGCCGCGGCGAGGAGCCCCCGGCGCTCGCCGAGGTGCCGGCCAACCGTCCGCATCCGGCCTTCGGATCCCTGTTCGAACAGCGGGTCTTCCGGGAGATCGCCGGCCGCGGCTACCTGGTCACCCCGCAGGTGGAGGTCAACGGTCGGCGGGTCGACCTGGTCGTCTCCGGCGGTCGGGCCCGGCTCGCCGTCGAGTGCGACGGGGACGTCGGCTCCGGTCCGGACGAGATCGCGCACGAGTTCGCCCGGGAGCGCGAGCTGCGCCGGGCGGGCTGGCGGTTCTGGCGGGTCCGCCAGTCCGAGTTCGACACCGACGCCGCGTTGGCCTCGTTGTGGCCGCGGCGGGCGAGGGCCGGCATCGCGCCCGTGAACACCGGGGCGCGACGACCGCGGGACGATGCCGCCATCGGCCTCCCCCGCGTCGAACACTCCACCGTCCGGGCGAGCGCCGACGAGGCGCTGCACCGGTGGCGGCCCATCGCCCTGTCCGATCTGGATGGCCTCGACGACGCACCGCCGGACGCCGATCCGCACGATCCGGCCCGTGATCCGGCCCGTGATCCGGCCCCTGCCCCCCGGCGAGGCGCGGGCGCGGCCCTGGGCGCCGGTGGGGGCGACCGCTCCCCGCGGGCCGAACGGGTCGGTCAGGCCGGCAGCCCGGCCACCCCGCCCGGTTCGAACGGCGCCGGCAGGACGTCGGGACCGTGATCGTCGTGGGGATGCCTCGACGCCTGCTCCGGCGTCTTCTCCGCGGCGTGTCCCGGATCCGTCGGGTCCTCGGTCTCCGAGTCGCCCACGCCGGCGATCCGCACGAGTCCGGGTCGCGGCAGTCGCGGCTTCACGGTCGGCAGTTCGGTGAAATCCGCCCGGCGGATGCGGCAGAACGCGCTCTGGGTTCCGGTGCCGAGCTGGCACGCCCCGAAGTCGGCTGCGGCGGACAGGTAGGCAAGCGCCTCGGTCCGGTCGAGCCCGACCCGGCTCTGTAGGAAGACCACCGCCGACCGCGCCGCGCGGCGGACGGACTCGGCGAGGTCAACGTCGAGCCCCAGGGTGACCCAGGCCGTGTCGGTCTCGATGAACGGTTCCCGCAGCGCGCCGAGAACCGACCGGGCCGCCGTGTCACGCAGCACGGTCAGCCGCAGCGTCGCCCGCAGCGGGCCATCCAGGGCGGTGGCACCGATCTTCCCGTCTCCGAGGGCGTAATGCGGATCGCCGACGGCGAACAACGCGCCGCTCACCTGGACCGGCAGGAACAGCCGCGCGCCCGCGCCGAGTTCCCGGCAGTCCAGGGCGCCGCCGTGCGGACCGATCGAGGTGGAGGGGACGATCTCGATCGTAGTGTCCACGCCGACCGCCATGATTCCCAGGAACGGCGCCAACGGAAACCGGGTCCTGCTGCCGTTCACACTGGTCAGGGCGCCGAACAGACGGCCCCGCCGGCGCTCCACAGCGCAGAAGGTGGTAACGGTGCGGAAGCGTTGCCAATGGCGGGCGTCGGCGTCCGAGTCCGGTGGCCCCCCGCGGGGAACTCCCCGGCGAGCAGGCCCGCGCCATGGCGGGTCGAGACGATCCCATACCGTGCGCGGGGATGCAGCGAGACTATCTCAACCCGCAGCACGTCCCCCGGTTCCGCGCCCCGGACGAACACCGGTCCGGTGACGATGTGGGGGCCGTCCACCCCGAACCGGTGCGGGATACCCGAAGCGGCGATCGCCCGGGCGTCGGCCAGCGCCTCCGACGGCGCGACCCCGAAACCGGCGAAGAAGGCGTCGGGATCGCGCCCCTGGTCGCAGAGGATCCCCTCCTGGCTGACCGTATCGAAGGTGACCGTGGCGCCGGAGTCGACACTGAGAACCGGCCTGGTCAGGGCGTTCGGCAGCTCACCCCATCTGATGGTCTCGGGGGTGGAGGGCAGGTAGCGCCTTCCCTCGATCCTTCCTCGGCCAGACTGCAGCGCCACCCGGCCCTACCTGGACCGATGCCTGGTCAGCGGACCTCCGCTGGGCCGAATCGCCTGGGCGCGCGGCTGACCGGCCCCACGGATCACGGCAGGCCGCGGACGACATACACGCGGACAGGTCTGGCTTCGCACGCGCGTCAGATTTCCAGTGACATATGTCGGGAAGGTGACGCGGACGTTGCGATCACGGTCATTCCGCTGTTTCCGGGTACCCGGTGCGGTCAGGGCCGCGTCCACCCGTCGGTGCCGCCTCCGGCCGGGAGTCCCGGGTCCGGCCGGTCCGGCCGGTCGGTCGGTCGGTCGGTCCGGGGGTCGGCGGGGTCGGGAAACTCCGACGAGGATGAAATATCCAGATCAGTAGGGTATTGGAGGATATGGCGAGTGGGAAGTCACGGGAAACCCCCGGCGGGCGCAACGCTGCGCGATCTGGGTGAGTTCGGCTTGATCGAGGCTGTGACGGCGCGTTTCTCCCATGGACGGGACGTGCTGGTCGGCCCCGGGGACGATGCGGCGGTGCTGGCCGCCCCGGACGGTCGGGTGGTCGTCACCACCGACCTGCTGCTCGAAGGACGCCACTTCCGCCGGGACTGGTCGTCCGCGGTGGATGTCGGGCACAAGGCCGCCGCGCAGAACCTCGCCGACGTGGCGTCGATGGGGGCGAGGCCCACCGGCCTGTTCCTCGGATTCGCCGCACCCGGCGACCTCGCGGTCGACTGGGCCCTGGCGATGGCCGACGGAATGGCCGAGGAATGCGCGTATGCCGGTGCCTCCGTGTCCGGCGGGGACGTCAGCTCCGCGGATTCGATCATGCTCGGGGTGACCGCGCTCGGTGACCTGCAGGGCCGGCCGCCGGTCCTGCGCTCGGGCGCCCGGCCCGGTGACGCCGTGGTGCTCGCTGGTCGTCTCGGGTGGGCCCAGGCGGGGCTGGCCCTACTCACGGCGGGTTCGGCAGCCGGCGATTCCCGATGGGTCGACGACCCGCGATGGAAGAAGCTGATCGCGGCGCATCGCCGGCCCCGGCCACCCTACGCGCTCGGGCCGGTGCTCGCCGCCGCGGGCGCGCACGCCATGTGCGACGTCTCGGACGGTCTCGTGGCGGATCTCGGCCACATCGCCGTGGCATCGGGGGTGTCCATCAATCTCGCGCCGGAAGCCTTCCTGATCGACGAGGCGATGCGGTCGGCCGGGGCCGCCCTTGATGTGGACCCGTTGCGCTGGGTACTCGACGGCGGCGAGGATCACGCGCTGGTCGCCTGCCTTCCCCCAGGAGTGACCCCGCCGGCCGGGTGCGTAATGATCGGTTCGGTCCTGAGCGGCGCGGGACCGGTCGGCGCGGGGGTGACAGTGGACGGGGAGCGTCCCGTAGGCAGCGGCGGGTGGGACCACTACGGACAGTCCGCGACGGACGCACTCTGACCCCGGGCAAACCAAGGGACAACGACACCAAGGGAGAAAGGGCACCAAGGAGCAGAAACATCAAGAGGCAGATGCCGGCCCGCCAGGTCGCCTCACGGGCGTAGGTCGCTCGAAGCGACATTTATTGGGTCCGGGGGCCATGATGCGGGCCGGCGTCACCGAGCATAACCGACGGCCCGCCCGGGAGTATCCCCACCGTGCGATGAACGATCGAACGATCTCGCTCTCGCCCTGATTGGCTGTAGCTGCCGGCCGTTCCCGGCGCCGGTCCGCGTATCCCGGAGAACACGCCGAGCAATCTACTCGTAACCGATCGGGGGACAGGTCGAACCAGGATGCCCAGAGCGGGTAGGATGGGCAGACGGTGGCGGGAGGGCCTTTCGGAGGCCGAGAAGCGAGACCGTGGATAGAGGCGAATGACCCCGTGACAGCACCAACGGTACCTGCGTCAGGACCTGACTTCGGACCCAACGAATGGCTGGTCTTCGAGATCTACCAGCAGTTTCTCGAAGATCCGCAGAGCGTATCGCCGGAGTGGCGCGAGTTCCTCTCCGATTACCGCCCCGGCACGCCGCCCGCCTCCGCGGGCGTAGCCGAGCAGGCCGCCACGGCGGCCCCTAGCGGAGAGGTCTCGCCGGATGGTGAGATCTCCCACACTACGCCTGTTCCGGTGAAGCCGAGCGAGGCCGTCCCGTCGGTTCCGCCCGCCGCGTCTGTTCCGGCCGCCGCGACCGCGCCGGTCCCGGCGTCGGCGCAGCCCGCCGGGCCCCCGAAGCAGGCGGCACCCGCCGACCGGCAGGTTCCGGGGGCGGCCACGCCGCTGCGCGGCGCCGCCGCCCGCGTGGTCAGCAACATGGAGACCTCGCTGCACGTCCCGACGGCGACCTCGGTGCGGGCGGTGCCGGCCAAGCTGCTCGCGGACAACCGCATCGTGATCAACCGGCACCTGGCCCGCTCCAGCGGCGGCAAGGCGTCCTTCACGCACATCATCGGCTACGCGATGGTCAAGGCGCTGGCCGCGCATCCCATCATGAACGCCTCCTACACGGAGGTGGGCAGCAAGCCGGCCATCGTCCAGCCGGAGCACATCAACCTGGGCCTCGCCATCGACCTGGTGACCCCGAAGGGCCGCCAGCTCGTCGTCGCCGCCGTCAAGAAGGCCGAGACGCTGGACTTCACCCAGTTCTGGCAGGCCTACGAGGACCTCGTGCGCCGGGCCCGGGCGAACAAGCTGACCACCGACGACTTCACCGGCGTCACCATCAGCCTGACCAACCCCGGCGGCATCGGCACCGTGCACTCGGTGCCCCGCCTGATGGAGGGCCAGGGCACGATCATCGGTGTCGGGGCGATGGAGTACCCGGCCGAGTTCTCCGGCGCGTCGGCGAACACCCTGGCGAAGCTCGCGATCTCCAAGATCATCACACTGACCAGCACCTACGACCACCGCATCATCCAGGGCGCCCAGTCGGGTGAGTACCTGCGCCGGATGCACCAGCTGCTCCTCGGCGAGGACGGCTTCTACGACGAGATCTTCCAGTCGCTGCGGGTGCCCTACGAGCCCGTGCGCTGGGTCACCGACATGCCGGTCGTGCACGAGGGCGACCTCGACCACAACGCCCGGGTGCTGGAACTGATCCACGCCTACCGGGTGCGCGGCCACCTCATGGCGGACACGAACCCGCTCGAGTTCGCCATCCGCAGCCATCCCGATCTCGACATCATCAGCCACGGGCTGACCCTGTGGGACCTCGACCGCGAGTTCGCCGTCGGCGGCTTCGCCGGGCACCGGACGATGTCCCTGCGCGACGTCCTGGGGGTCCTGCGCGACTCGTACTGCCGTCGGATCGGCATCGAGTACATGCACATCCAGGAGCCGGACGAGCGCGCCTGGATCCAGGCCCGGGTCGAGCGGGCCGCGGAGCGGCCGGACCCGGCCGAGCAGCTGCACGTGCTGGAGCGGCTCGGGGCCGCGGAGGCGTTCGAATCGTTCTTGCAGACCAAGTACGTCGGCCAGCGCCGGTTCTCCCTCGAGGGCGCCGAGTCGACGATCCCCGCCCTCGACGAAGTTCTCTCGCGCGCCGCCGGCGCGGGGATGGACGAGGTCGTCATCGGCATGGCCCATCGCGGCCGGCTGAACGTGCTCGCCAACATCGTCGGCAAGTCCTACCGGCAGATCTTCGCCGAGTTCGAGGGCTACCTCGACCCGCAGACCGCGCACGGCTCCGGCGACGTCAAGTACCACCTCGGCGCCGAGGGCGTCTACACCGGCCAGGACGGCCGCACGGTACCGGTCTCGGTGGTCGCGAACCCGTCGCACCTCGAGGCGGTCGACCCGGTCACCGAGGGCGTCGTCCGCGCCAAGCAGGACATCCTGGACAAGGGCTCGGCGGGTTTCACCGTCCTGCCGGTACTCGTCCACGGCGATGCCGCGTTCGCCGGTCAGGGGGTCGTCGCCGAGACCCTCAACCTGTCCCAGCTGCGCGGATACCGCACCGGCGGCACCGTGCACCTGGTCATCAACAACCAGGTCGGATTCACCACCTCGCCGGACTCCGGCCGGTCGTCGGTGTACGCCACCGACGTCGCCCGGATGGTCCAGGCACCGATCTTCCACGTGAACGGGGACGACCCGGAGGCGTGTGTCCGGGTCGCGGCGCTGGCGTTCGAGTACCGCCAGGCGTTCCACAAGGACGTCGTCATCGACCTGGTCTGCTACCGGCGGCGCGGGCACAACGAGATGGACGAGCCCTCGTTCACCCAGCCGTTGATGTACGACACCATCGCCAGCAAGCGTTCGGTGCGCAAGCTCTACACCGAGGCGCTGATCGGCCGCGGGGACATCACCCGCGAGGAGGCCGAGCAAGCGATGAAGAGCTACCGCGCGGAGCTCGAGAAGGCCTTCGCGCAGACCCGGGACACCACTCCGGCGGGCTCGTCGCCGCAGCCACGCATCATCACCACCCCGGAGGAGGCCGCCGCGGCGGCCGCGGTGAGCACCGCCGTGTCCGACGAGGCCGTGAAGAAGGTCATCGAGACCCAGGTCAACCTGCCGGAGGGCTTCACCGTCCATCCACGGCTGCGTCCCCAGGTCGAGCGGCGGGCCCAGATGGTGAAGACCGGCTCGATCGACTGGGCGCTGGCGGAGACCTTGGCCTTCGGAACGCTCCTACTCGACGGCCGCTCGGTGCGGCTGACCGGTCAGGACAGCCGGCGGGGCACCTTCGGCCAGCGGCACGCTGTGCTGGTCAACCGGCACAGCGCCGCGGACCACACCCCGCTGCGGACCCTGCGCTACGGCCTCGACGGCACCATCGTGAACGACGGTGTCGGCACCTTCTACGTCTACGACTCGCTGTTGAGCGAGTTCGCGGCGATGGGCTTCGAGTACGGCTACGCGGTCGCCCGGCCGGACATGCTGGTGCTCTGGGAGGCGCAGTTCGGCGACTTCGCCAACGGTGCCCAGTCGATCATTGACGAGTTCATCACCGCCGGTGAGGCCAAGTGGGGCCAGCGGTCGGCAGTCACCCTGCTGCTGCCGCACGGCTACGAGGGTCAGGGTCCCGACCACTCCTCCGCCCGCATCGAGCGATTCCTGTCGCTGTGCGCGGACAACAACATGACGGTCTCCGCACCCTCGTCCCCCGCCAGCTACTTCCACCTGCTGCGCCGGCAGGCCCTCTCGCCGGTCCGGCGCCCGCTGGTGGTCTTCACCCCCAAGTCGATGCTGCGGCTGAAGGCCGCGACGTCCACCGTGGCGGAGCTGACCGGCAGCGGCTGGCAGCCGGTGATTGACGACGGGTCCGTCACGGACCCGTCGGCCGTGCGCCGGGTACTGCTCACGGGCGGCAAGGTCTACTACGATCTCGCCGCCGCCCGGGGGAAGCACGATGACGCCGAGCGGTTCGCCCTGCTGCGCGTCGAACAGCTCTACCCGACGCCCGGACCGGAGCTCGCGCAGGTCCTGGAGCGTTACCCGAACGTGACGGACATCGTCTGGCTCCAGGAGGAGCCAGCGAACCAGGGCGCCTACCCGCACATGGCCCTCAACCTGACCGAGTTCCTGCCCGGCGGCATCCGGCTGCGTCGCATCTCCCGGCGCGCCGCCGCGGCCCCGGCCTCGGGGTCGTCGAAGGTGCACGAGCGCGAGCAGCAGGCCCTGGTCGAGGCGGCGTTCGAGAACTGAGCGCGCGGCTGGCGGGGCGTGCCCGATCCGAGGACCGGGTCCCGCCCCGCCGTGCCCGGCAGCGCCACCGGCGTGCGGCGGCCGGTCCGGCTCGCCACCTGGCTGGCCCGCCCAGCCCCGCGCCAGGAGTCCCCGCATCGCACCAAAGAGGCTAGGCGGGGGGGCGGAGTATCAGCTTGCCGAAGAACTCACCGCCGAGCAGCTGCTCGAAGGCGGCCCGGGCATCGGCCAGCGGGCGCACCTCGTGGATCAGCGGCCGCACCCCGGTCCGTTCCGCGAACGCGACGAGGTCGACCAGCTCGTCCCGGCTCCCCATGGTGGAACCGATCACCGACAGCTGGAGGAAGAAGATCCGGGTGAGGTCCGCCGGCGGGTTCGGACCACTGGTGGCGCCCGAGACCACGATGCGCCCGCCGGGGCGCAATGCCTTCACCGAGTGACCCCAGGTGGCGGCGCCGACGGTCTCGATGACCGCGTCGACCCGGCGCGGCAGCCGGGCACCGGGTTCGAGAACCTCGTCGGCGCCGAGGGCGGCCGCCCGCTTCCGCTTGGTCTCGTCCCGCGAGGTCACGAAGACGGTGTGCCCGGCGGCCTTGGCGATCAACAGCGCCGCGGTGGCCACCCCCCCACCGGCTCCCTGGATGAGCACGGTGCCGCCGCCCCCGGCGGGCAGCCCCGCCCGGGAGACGACCATCCGGTAGGCAGTGAGCCAGGCGGTCGGCAGGCAGGCGGCCTCCTCCCACGACAACCCGGCGGGCTTCGGGATCAGGTTGCGCCGCGGCACGGCGACCCGCTCGGCAAGGGTCCCCGGGTACAGCTCGGACAACAGGGTCCGCTTCGGGTCCAGCGTCTCGTCCCCCCCGCCCGCTGTCGGATCACCGATCACGCTGTGGACGATGACCTCCTGCCCGTCGGGGGTCACCCCGGCGGCGTCACAGCCGAGGATCATCGGGAGCCGATCCGCCGGCAGGCCCACTCCACGCAGGCTGAACAGGTCGTGATGGTTGAGCGAGGCGGCCCGCACCGTGACGGTGACCCACCCGTCGAGCGGCGCGGGTTCGGGCTGCTCCCCGATGGCCAGGCCGTCGAGCGGAGAATCGGGGTGGAGGGACACGGCGGCGGCGGCTAGCACCCTTCGAACCTACGGCTACCGGCGTGCAGACGCGAGCGAGGCCGACCGGCGCGGATCTGCTCAGGACAACCGACAGGCGACGCCACGGACGAAGGGGACCATCCGGGCCGGCAACCGCGCCTGCCACGCCGGTGTGCTGAACTCGACACCGTGGGAACAACAAGGGTGGACGTCCAATGGTAAACGGGCCGTGGTGACCCACGAGGACATGCCCGACTCGCCGCGCAGAAACGGGTCGAGCCGGCGGCTGGGCTGGCGCCGCCGACACCCCGCGCCCATCCCGGAGGCACCCGCGACGGTCATCGTGGACGGCATACCGGTCATCACGGTGGCTCCCGCCGACTTCGTGTGCTGCTCTTACAAGGGATGTGGGACCCTGCGCCCGCTCGCGGAGGCGGCGGAGAACCGGCCCTGCCCGGGATGCGGCCGGGTCTGAGAGCACGCGGTCTCGCAAACGGCCCGGGAACGCGGCTCAGGGACCCGCAGCGGGACGCGGGGCCTCGACCGTCTAGGTCTGTCTTCCGCACATGGGGTTTCGATGCGTTGACCGGCCTGGTTTCCGATCAAGGTGGCCGGGTCGGATCGACGC
>NZ_CDWRCK010000105.1:0-13450 GCF_977927595.1 Frankia sp. CcWB3 | reverse complement strand
ACAGATCTAGAGCCGGCCGAGGGATTTCAGGGTGAGGTAGGTGTCGGTGACGGCCGCCGCGTAGCCGCTCGGCGGTGCGTCCACCACCTCGGCCCCGCGGCGGCGCAGCGTCTCGGTGAGCTCCCGTCGCCGCAGCAGAGTCTGTTCGGCCGCCGCGGCCGCGTACACCTCACGGACGTCACCGCGGCCGGTCGTCATCTCGTCCACGCGCGGGTCGCGCAGCGCCGCGACCACGACAGTATGCCGCGCGGCCAGCGTTGGCAGGGCCGGGAGCAGCCCTTCCTCGATCACCGCCGGCACCAGGTCGGTGAACAGGACGACCAGGGACCGCCGCGAAGTCCCGCGCAGTACCGTCGACACGATTCCGCCATGATCGGCCTCGACCAGGGCCGGTTCCAGGGTGGCCATCGCGTCGCTCATCCGGGCGAGCAGCCCATGATCGTGCCTGCCTGGCAGGGTGATCCGGGGAACGCTGTCGTGCGCCACGAGACCCACCCGGTCACCCGCGCGCAGCGCCACCGCGGTGAGTAGCAGCGCGGCGTCGAGCGCATGGTCCAGCCGGGGAGTATCGCCGATCCGCCCGGCCGAGGTCCGACCCGTGTCGAGTACGCAGACGACCCTGCGGTCGCGCTCCGGTCGGAACGTGCGGACGACGACGGTCCCGCGCCGGGCGGTACCCCGCCAGTCGATCAGCCGGACGTCGTCGCCGATCACATAGTCCCGCAGGCTGTCGAACTCGGAGCCGGCGCCCGCGCCGCGGATGGCGACTTCGCCCTCGACCTCCCGCAGCCGCGCGAGAGCGGCCGGCAGATGGCGGCGTGACGTGAACGGCGGCAGCACCCGGACCCGCCATGCGCAGTGATGCCGTCCCTGCCGGCCGGCGAGGCCGAGTGGCCCCAGCGAACGGACCGTGATGCGGAACGGCTCCCGGTCGCCGCGCCGGGCCGGATGCAGCGTCGTCTCCAGGAAGCGCCGCTCCCCGGCCGGAACGGTGACCCGGTGCTCCCGTGGCCGGGACCCCGAGGACGGCGGCCAGGCGTCGCGGATGTGGGCACGCACCGTGCGGGTGCCGCCGTTCGTGACGCCGAGCACCAGCGGAACGGGCTGACCCAGCCGCCCGGCGGTCGGTCCGGACCGGCTGAACTCCAGCGTGCGGACCCCACCCGCCAGGGCGAGGTCGAGGGCGACCAAGCCCACCACCACCAGATCGACCAGCACGAGGGTCAGGCCCGGGGCGGGGGACAGGACGACGGCCAGCGCCCCGAACAGGGCCAGCGCGACGGTACGGCCGGTGATCGCCACCGTTTCCGCCTACCGGGGCACCGGAACGGTGGCGAGTACCTGTTCGAGCACGACGTCGGCCGTCACGCCGTCCAGTTCGGCCTCCGGGCGGAGGCTGATCCGGTGCCGCAGGGTCGCCCGGGCCAGCGCCTTGACATCGTCGGGGGTCGCATAGCCGCGTCCCGACAGCCATGCCCAGGCCCGGGTCGTCGCCAGCAGCGCGGTGGCGCCGCGGGGGGACACCCCGAGCTGTACCGATGGTGCCGCGCGGGTCGCCCGGGCCAGGTCGACGATGTAGGCTAGCACCTCCGGGTGGACTCCGACGGTGAGCACCGCGGCGCGGGCGGCCGCGAGGTCCGCTGGTCCCGCGACCGGGCGGACCCCCGCGGCGGGCAGGTCGGAGGGGTCGAACCCGCCCGCATGGTGGGCGAGGACACGGACCTCGTCGTCGCGGGGTGGCAGTGGCAGCGTCACCTTCACCAGGAAGCGGTCGAGCTGCGCCTCGGGAAGCGGATAGGTGCCCTCGTGTTCGATCGGGTTCTGGGTGGCGAGGACGGCGAAGGGGGCCGGCAGTGGCCGCGGGACGCCCGCCACGCTGACCTGACGCTCCTCCATCACCTCCAGCAGAGCGGCCTGCGTCTTCGGTGGAGTCCGGTTGATCTCGTCGGCCAGCAGGAGGTTGGTGAAGACCGGGCCCTCCCGGAAGGTGAACTCGGAACTGCGGTTGTCGTACACCAGCGAGCCGGTGACGTCGCCGGGCATGAGGTCCGGGGTGAACTGCAGGCGCTTGGTGTCCAGTGCCAACGCGGTCGCGAGCGTGCGGACCAGCAGCGTCTTCGCGACGCCGGGCACCCCCTCGAGCAGCGCGTGTCCCCGGCACAGCAGGGCGATGACGAGCCCGCTGACCGCCGCGTCCTGACCAATCACCGCCTTGGCCACCTCACCGCGCAGCGCGATCAGGGCCCGGCGGGCCGTCTGCGCGTCCGGTGGTGCCGGCTGCTCTCCCGGGCCCGGCGCCGCGGCGGACGACGATGCGGTCGAGGGCGGGGGGGCTGCCGTCGGCGCGTCGATGCGTGGGGATGTCACCGTAGGCCTACCTGTCGATCGAGCTCGTCGAGCGCGTGGGCCAGCGCCAGCAGCGCCGCGTCCTGCGTATCGCGTCGAGGGGCGCCGAGGCCGGCCCGGGGAACGCCCGCTGCGGCGGTCCGCTCGGATCCGCCGTCGCGATACCGTCCGGACTCGCCGGATGCCGGCCGCTGTCCGTTCTCGGCCGGGTAGCGGCCTGACTGGTACCAGTCCCTGGCCCGCCCGAGGTGACCGGGCGGTCCGGCGGTCTGCGGCGGCATGCCCGAACCGTACAGGAGCGATCCGATCTCCGAGGGTGACCGTCCTGTCTGCTCGCTGGCAGCGGTCACCAGAGTGACGGGATCGGGGCTCAGGGAACCGGCGGGGGTCCAGGCCAGGGGCAGGCCCATCCGTTCGGCCAGCCGGACGCGGGTCCCGGCCCGCAGCGTGTTGGCGGTCCTGTCCCGGGCGTGTGCCGCCGCGTACAGTCGCCCGCGTCCCTCGACCGTCTCGGCCGCCCGGACGACCACCGGGAGGGGCTCCGGCACCGGCGGCCCGAGCCGCCGGCCACGCCACAGCGCCAGCAGCGCCAGGACGACGACGATGTGCAGAAAGGTCCACCAGAAGGCGGACGGCAGCAGATCCACCATGCTTTTCGTGCCGACCCCGCCGGCCCCGCCCCCGTCGGGTGTGATCCAGGACAGCACGGGTTGCCGGGCGAGCAGGCCGAGGGCCAGCGCCGCGTTCCCCGTGCGGTCGAGGTGCTCGTTGGTGAGGAACCCCGCCGAGCCGAGCAGCACCAGCCGCCCGCCACTGACGCGTGGTGAGCCCGATCGGGTGAGGGTCAGCACGGCGAGGCGCGCCTCGTCGGGCGGGTCGCCGTAGCACAACGAGATCGCCATATCGCCGAGACCGGCTCCGTCGCCCTGGCGGGTGAAGGTCTCGTCGGCGCCGATCGAGGTTGTTCCGGCCGTGGTCGCCTCGGGCAGGAGGCACCGCGGATCGCTCTGCTCGCCGCCGAGCCCGGCGCCGAGTTTGCCGCCGGGCTCGGAGTCTGCCGTGACCACCCCGACATCCAGGGCGCCGAGCACCGTGGCGCCCGGCGCCACGAGGACGACGTCGGCGCCCTGCCAGACCCGTCCGAGCAGGGCGATCAGCTCGTCATGGGTGAGCCGTCCCGGATGGACGACGACCAGCGTCGCTCTGTCACCCGCCCCGGCTGGACCGACCCCGCCGCCCGGACCACCGGGGTTCGGCCCCTGCTGCCGGCCGCCGGAAGGGTTGTCCGTGGCGGACACGATGATCCCGCGTGCCCGCAGGATCTCGGCCAGGGCCCGGGTTCCTCCGGGCTCGGCGGAGGCCACGTTCAGGTAGGCCGGGCCGCCGGGCCGCCCGGCCAGCGCCGAGACGACCACGTAACAGAGGACCAGGACGCCGAGGACGGCCACCACGAGGATCCCGCGGCGCACCGCCGGGGGCCTGGGGCCGCTGCGCAACGCGCTCGGCGACCCCCGCCCGGACCGGCCGCCGGCCGTCCCGCCGCCCGCCGTCCCGCCGCCACCGAGATGGTCGCCGGTGATCGCCGGGGCGCCGGGGATGGTCATGCCGGGACCGCGAGGGTGTCTGCGCTGCCGGTGCCGCCGGTGCCCCCGGTACCGCGACGCAGCTGGGCCAGGGCGCGGTCGGCCTCGACCAGGACCTGGTAGCCGGCCGCGGACGCCGGGCGCCCGCCGTACCAGATCTCGCTGAAGACCTCGACGGCCGCGGCGAGCGCCGCGGCCGGCTCGAGCGCCGTGCCGGGTCCATCGCCCGCCGCGCCCGCCGCCGCGCCCGGCCGGTCCGTTCCGCCCCGGGGATGCCCACCGTCGGGTCCGCCCCGGGGAGGCCCCCCATCGGGGGACGGCGCGATCCTCGCCACGTCCTCGACGAGTTCACCGGCCGTACGGCCGGGGCGCGGATCGAGCACGCCCTTCTCCTCCAGCATCCGCACGATGGCCCGTAGCCGGGACCGGACCGCCTCGGCGTAGGCTCCGCGGGTGGCGTGGCCGTCCGCCTCGGCGCGCAACTGCGCCGCGGTCGACGAACTGGACAGGTCGTCATCCTCCCGCCTGGTACGCGCGCTGCGGCGCACCGGGCCGAGCCACCACCGTAGCGCCACCGCCACGACGACCAGTACGAGGACGAGCGCGAGGACCCCGAGACCACCCGACCCTCCGCCGAGGCCGTCTCCGCCAGGGAGCAGCCAGTGGACCAGATCCCCGATCTTGTCGTCGATCCACCGGACCGCCCGGCTCCACCAGCTGGGTTCGGGACTCCTGTAGATGTGCTTGGAAAGTTCCCGCCGAGCCTCCTCCCGAGCTCCGTCCCGAGTGACGGGACCACCGAGCGTCATCCGGAGGGCCGCAGGCCGGCGGTGCGGGCGCGGGCCGCCTCGGCGAGGGTCACGTCCAGACCCTCGCGTCTGATCCTGAGGTCGACGTAGAGCAGGACGACGGCTCCGGAGACGATCGGTGTGGAGATCGTGGTAGCGAGCAGACTGCCGATCGCCTGGACGATGTAGCCGGTGACGGTGAGGTTACCCCTGATCGGGTCGCCGAACACCGACTCGGAGGAGGCCATCACGATGCTGGCGGCGATGGCGAAGATCGCACCGAGGAACCCCGCCACCAGCATGGCGAGCAGCAGGATACCGAACGTTCGCCACCATGATCCACGCACGATCGCGATTGACCGTCGCAGCGCGTCGCGCACGGTGCCGCCCTCGAGGACGTACGCGGGCGTGGCCAGCGCCAGGTAGACCCCGACGACGATCGCCCCGACCAGCAGCGCGATCAGCCCCAGCACCACCGACAGCGCCACGATGACCGTGAGGCCGAGCAGGCCGGGCAGCCGTGGCGCGACCCGTCGGACCGCGTCGATCGTGGTGATTCGGCTTCCCAGGGTCGCCTCGCTCACCACGACGCTGAGCACCCCGGAAAGGAAGAGCCCGAGGATGAGATCGAGACCGAGCATCGCGACGGTGATGGCGGCCCTGGCGCCCGGCGACGCGTCCTCGCCGCTGATCGCGACGGTGGTGGACACCGTCTCCACCACCGCCGCGGCCGCCACCGTCACCCCGACGGTCGCGCCGGGATTCGTGCGGATCGTGGCGAACGTGCCGTCCAGGATCTCGCCCAGAGCGAGGGGGCGCAGCGGGATGATGCCCGGTTTCGGGACGGCCGGGCCCCACCGCCACTGTCCCCACGGGCCCTGCGGGGCGCCGGGTGGCGGTGTGCCGGGCGAAGCCCAACCGGGTCCGTCGGCCATCGGTGTGTCTCCACTCGTCGCAGTCGGTGTCGAGGTTCGGTGTGTCGAGGTAAGGATGCCGTGCTTGTGGTGGGCATGCTGCGGCCACTATGAGGATTCTGTGCTCTCGGCCGGGATGGATGCTGGGGATGCCGGCGGAATTACGCGGTCTGGCCGGGATGTGCTGGCCAGGATGTGCCGGCTGGGCCGCACCACCTCGGCTGCGGGGCCGGTCGCCGACCGAGTCGCCCAGGGTTGTCCACAGCCGCTTCACGACTGCCGGGGGCGGTATCCACAGATCACCACTTGGGGCTGGTCGGCCCGCGGCCCGCGGCTGATCCTTCCTGTCATGCCTCGAGCCACGTTGTCCCTGCTCACCAGGAATCTCGCGATCCTCGCTGATCTGATCATGCCGCTTGCCTGCGCCGGATGCGGCGACTGGGGGGCATCGGCGTGCCCGGCGTGTGTCGCCGAGCTTCGTGGTCCCGTGTTCCTCGCCGCCGCGGGCTCCCTGGCCACCCCGTGGCGGCGAGGGCTGCCGCCGTGCCTGGCCGCCGCCCGCTACGCCGACCGGGTCCGGGCGCTCCTTCTCGCCTACAAGGAGCGTGGCCGGCGCGACCTGGCCGGTCCGCTGGGCGGTGCGCTCGCCCGCGCGGTGGCGCGGGCGGTGTCGTCGGGCGCGGTGGGTGCCACTGACGTGCATCCCGGTCTCCGTCCTCGCGGGCGCGGTGTGGTGCTGGTCCCGGTGCCTTCGAACCGCGCCGCGCGGCGTCGGCGTGGTTTCGACCACCTCGAGCTGCTGTGTTCCGTGGCGGCCGCGGTCCTGCGCCGACGCGGGCACCGGGTCGGAATCGCTCCCGTGCTGCGGCCGGTGCGGCACACGGCGGACCAGGCCGGGCTGGGGGCGGCGGCACGGTTCGTCAACCTCACGGGCGCCTTCGGCTTGGTCGGTCCCGCCCGCACGGCCCGGCTGGTGCGGGCCGCCGACGATCTCTCGGACGGGCCTCCCGCGGACCCGTGCATCGTCGTGGTCGACGACGTATTGACGACGGGAGCCACGGCGGGTGAGGCGGTACGGGCCCTACGAGCCGGCGCCCTGCGGGCGAGCGCCGTCGCCGTGGTGGCCGCTTCGGGCCCGACGCGCGGACGGGACCGCTTGCTCGCCTTGACGGGGCCGCCGGGGTGAAACTACCAGTACGCACCGCCTGACCAGGCAGTAGGCGCAACGGCCGAGTGGCCCGACGGAGCGGGAGTGACCGCTTGTCGGTCGCAGCGCACTCGTCGTGCGGATACCGGGCCGGCGGGCGGAGTAGCGCCGCCGCTGAAGGGAAGGGAGCCGAATGCGGGCAGCTAGCCGTAGAACGTTGGGAAGGTGCGACAACCGTAGATAGGGCGCCCGGGGGGATCGTCTCGGCCCCGCGGAGATGGTTCCTTCCGGAAGCTCCGAGACACCGGCGCACGGTCGGCAGCCTTGGCGAGGGCCGTGGGCGCCGGACAGGCGAACAGGAGGTGGATCGCGTGGACATCGTGGTCAAGGGCAGGCACACCGCGGTTCCGGAACGGTTCCGCAATCATGTCCAGGCCAAGCTCGCCAAGTTGGAACGGCTGAACTCCAACATCATCCGGGTGGATGTCGAGCTGTCGAAGGAACGCAATCCCCGGCTGTCCGACGTCTGCGACCGAGTCGAGCTGACCGTGTACTCACGGGGTCCGGTGATCCGGGCCGAGGCCGCCGCGGCCGACTGCTACGCTGCCCTCGACCTAGCCGCCGGCAAACTGGCCGAGCGGCTGCGCCGGGCCGCCGACCGGCGGGTCCGCCACCACGCCAACCACGCTGGCGCCAAGCCGGCCGGGATCACCTCGGTCCCGCTCGGCAGTCTCATGCCGTTGGAGGGCATGAAGCCGGCGGCTGCCCTACCGGCCGGTGCCGAGGATGCCGGTGCCGAGGATGCCGGTGCCGAGGATGCCGGTGCCGCCGGAAGGAGTGGCAGCGGCGGGTCCAGGCCGGTCGTCGCCGCTCCGGCCGACGAATCCACCGCCAGGATCGGTGCGGGCGAGCAGAGTGAGCAGGCTCCGCTGATCGTCCGGGAGAAGACCCATGAGGCGGAGCCGATGTCGCTGGAGGAGGCCCTGTCCAACATGGAACTGGTGGGGCATGATTTCTATCTCTTCCTCGACGTCGACCTCGGCCTCCCCAGCGTCGTCTACCGGCGGGTCGGTTACGATTACGGTGTCATCCGGTTGTCCGGTTCGGCGGCGGCCGGCAGGTCGGGGCCGGCGGGCGCCGATCAGCGGGACGAGCGGCCGTCGCCAACCCGGGGCGCCTTCGTGAGCTCGGCCGCCGCCGTTTAGACGATCTGAAGGCCGCGTCCGCCGGCCGACGTGGGACTATTTGCCTCGGGTGTCGGAGTACACGGCGCACCGCCCCGCGTGGAGGCACGCAGGGCGGTGCGCTGCGGGCAGTGGTCCAGGGAGGTCAGATGACGGTGGAGGAGCAGCGCTCTGAGGAGATGCTGCCGACGCCATCGGAGGCGAACCCCATCCGGGTGCTGATCGTTGACGACCATGCGCTGTTCCGGCGTGGGCTGGAGATGGTGCTGGGGCAGGAGGTCGACATCGAGGTCGTCGGGGAGGCCGCGGATGGTGCCGAGGCGGTGACCATGGCTAAGGAGATGGCGCCGGACATTGTGCTCATGGATGTGCGGATGCCGCGCCGTGGCGGGATCGACGCCACGAGCGCCATCAAGGAGGCTGTCCCGAGCGCCAAGATCGTCATGCTGACCATCAGCGATGAGGAGGCCGACCTCTACGACGCGATTAAGGCGGGGGCCATGGGCTACCTGCTGAAGGAGATCTCTATCGACGAGGTCGCCGCGGACATCCGCGCTGTGTACGGGGGACAGAGCCTCATCAGCCCGTCCATGGCGTCGAAGCTGCTCAGCGAGTTCGCAGCCATGATCAAGAACAAGGATGACCGCCCGCAGCTCCCCACCCCCCGGCTGACCGATCGGGAGATGGAGGTGCTGCGGCTCGTCGCCAAGGGCATGAACAACCGTGACATCGCCAAGCAGCTCTACATCAGTGAGAACACCGTCAAGAACCACATCCGGAACATCCTGGAGAAGCTCCAGCTGCACTCCAGGATGGAGGCGGTCGTGTACGCGGTCCGGGAGAAGCTGCTCGAGATCACCTGAGGCCCGGTCGGGGGCGTCACCGCGGCGCGGGATCGTCCGGTAGGAGCGATCCCACCCAGCAGTCCCGCCGGTTACCGTCGCCCAGCAGCAGGGCCCGGCGCAGGGTGCCCTCCACGGTGAAACCGGCCTTCTCGGCCACGCGGCGAGACGCGAGGTTGCCCACCGCGGCCCGCCACTCGATCCGGGCCAGCCCCAGAGCTCTGAAACCCCAGCGGGTCAGCGCGGCAACGGCCTGGGAGGTCACTCCCCGCCCGCGCGTCGGCGCCGCGCACCAGTAACCAATCTTCGCATCGCCGTCGCCGGAGAGATCCGCCAGTCCGACCGAGGCAAGGAGCTGCTCGGTCGTGGCATCCACCACCGCGAACAGTGCCCCGGTCCCGCTGGCCCAGCTCTGCGGCGACTGGCGTGAGACGAAGTCCACCGCGTGTTGGTACAGATACGGCGTCGGGACTCTTGTCCACCGGCTTATCTCCGGGTCCTGGCAGGCCTGGTGTACGGCGTCGGCGTCCCGGGGGTGCCAGGGGGCGCAGATGCAGGCGGCCCGCCGTGATCTCCGCCGGTTCGAGAGGTGCCATGCTCCAACCTTGCACCGGCCGCCACCGTTGCCGCCGGTCCCGGGCACCCATCCGCGCTCCCGGTCGTTGGACAGTGCGGCGTGGCATGGGCGGACGATGCACGCCGTGCTGTCATCCCGTTCTGGTCGTTCCCGTCCGCGCGACCCCTGGCCCCTCGCCGGCACCCCTTCCCGTCGCCTGCTCCTCACCGGTCCCAGCCGGAGGAACCGCGCGCGGATGGATGTTGTAGGCGGCTATCGAAGGGCTAGCATCGTGGGGTCGGTGACCTCGCCGACGCGCCTGCCGGAGGAGTTTCGCCCGTGGTACTAGACAAGATCTTGCGTGCCGGCGAGGGCCGGATCTTGCGCAAGCTCAAGGCGATCGCCGAGCAGGTGAACCTGATCGAGGATGACTTCACCGGCCTGTCCGACGGTGAACTGCGAGGCATGACCGACGAGTTCCGCCAGCGGCTCGCGGACGGGGGGGAGACCCTCGACGACCTGCTGCCCGAGGCCTTTGCCGCCGTGCGCGAGGCAGCGCGGCGCACGCTGGGCCAGCGGCATTTCGATGTGCAGGTCATGGGGGGCGCGGCCCTTCATCTTGGCAACATCGCCGAGATGAAGACCGGTGAGGGCAAGACGCTGGTCTCGACCCTGCCGACCTACCTCAACGCGTTGGCCGGTAAGGGTGTGCACGTCATCACCGTCAACGACTACCTCGCCCAGCGCGACGCCGAGAACATGGGCCGGGTCCATCGTTTCCTCGGCCTCACCGTCGGGGTGATCCATCCGCAGATGCCGCCGCCGGTCCGCCGGGCCCAGTACGCCTGCGATATCACCTACGGCACCAACAACGAGTTCGGGTTCGACTACCTCCGTGACAACATGGCCTGGAGCTCGGAGGAACTCGTCCAGCGTGGCCACAACTTCGCGGTCGTCGACGAGGTGGACTCCATCCTCATCGATGAGGCCCGCACGCCGTTGATCATCAGCGGTCCAGCGGATCATCCGACCAGGTGGTACACGGAGTTTGCCCGGATCGCCCCGCTGCTCGAACGCGATGTCGACTACGAGGTCGAAGAGGGCAAGCGGACGGTGGCCATCACCGAGTCCGGGGTCGAGAAGGTCGAGGACCAGCTCGGCATCGAGAACCTCTACGAATCGGTGAACACTCCGCTCGTGGGCTACCTGAACAATTCACTGAAGGCCAAGGAGCTCTACAAGCGGGACAAGGACTACATCGTTACCGACGGTGAGGTTCTCATCGTCGACGAGTTCACCGGCCGCGTGCTCCACGGCCGTCGCTACAGCGAGGGAATGCACCAGGCGATCGAGGCCAAAGAAAAGGTCGAGATCAAGCAGGAGAACCAGACCCTCGCGACGATCACGCTGCAGAACTACTTCCGGCTCTACGACAAGCTCTCCGGTATGACCGGTACCGCCATGACCGAGGCGGCCGAGTTCCACCAGATCTACTCGCTCGGGGTCGTCCCCATCCCGACGAACAAGCCGATGGTCCGGCTCGACCAGCCGGACGTCGTCTACAAGACCGAGATCGCGAAGTTCGACGCCGTGGTGGAGGACATCGCCGAGCGGCACGAGAAGGGCCAGCCGGTCCTGGTCGGCACCACCAGCGTCGAGAAGTCCGAGTACCTCTCGAAGCAACTCCGCAAGCGTGGTGTGCCGCACGAGGTGCTCAACGCCAAGCACCACGAGCGGGAGGCGGCCATCATCGCCGAGGCGGGCCGCAAGGGCGCCGTCACGGTGGCAACGAACATGGCCGGTCGTGGTACGGACATCATGCTCGGCGGCAACCCGGAGTTCATTGCCCAGGCCGAGCTGCGCCAGCGCGGCCTCTCGTCGATCGAGACCCCCGAGGACTATGAGGCGGCCTGGCAGGAGGCCCTGGAGAAGGCCAGGCAGTCGGTGAAGGCCGAGCACGAGGAGGTCGTCGACGCCGGCGGCCTGTACGTGCTCGGCACCGAGCGGCACGAGTCCCGGCGCATCGACAACCAGCTGCGTGGCCGGGCCGGCCGGCAGGGCGACCGCGGTGAGTCGCGCTTCTACCTCTCCCTCGGCGACGATCTCATGCGGTTGTTCAACGCGGCCGCGGTCGAGGGCATCATGGATCGGCTGAACATCCCCGAGGACGTCCCGATCGAATCGAAGATCGTGACTCGGGCGATCCGGTCGGCCCAGACCCAGGTCGAGGGGCAGAACTTCGAGATCCGCAAGAACGTCCTCAAGTACGACGAGGTCATGAACAAGCAGCGCACCGTGATTTATGAGGAGCGCCGCAAGGTTCTCGGCGGTGCTGATCTCCACGAGCAGGTGCGTCACTTCGTCGACGACACCGTCGAGGGGTACGTGCGCGGCGCCACCGCCGACGGGTACCCGGAGGAGTGGGATCTCGACACGCTCTGGACGGCGCTCGGGCAGCTCTACCCGGTCGGTGTGGTGGCACCCGATGTCGACGATCGTGACGGGCTCACTGCCGATCACCTGCTCGAGGACATCCAGGTCGACGCGCAGGAGGCGTACGACCGGCGGGAACTCGACCTCGGCGACGGCCCCGACAGCGAACCGATCATGCGGGAGCTGGAGCGACGGGTCGTCCTCGCGGTCTTGGACCGAAAGTGGCGCGAGCACCTCTACGAAATGGACTACCTGCAAGAGGGCATCGGGCTGCGGGCGATGGGACAGCGGGACCCGCTGGTCGAGTACCAACGTGAGGGTTTCGACATGTTCCAGACGATGATGGAGGGTATCAAGGAGGAATCTGTCCGGCTGCTGTTCAACGTCGAGGTTCAGGTCGCGGGGCAGGAGGAGGCCGCCGCGCCGGTGGGCGTCGAGCCGGCCGCGTCCGCCGCTCCCGCACCGCCGGCCGGAGCCGCGACCCTGCCCGCTCCGGTGGCGCCGACGATCCCGGGCGGCGCCGGGCCCGTCGCGGACGCGCAGCCCGCTCGCCCCGCGGCGGCCGACCAGACTCCGCCACCCCCTTCACCGGTTCCGTCCGCACCGCCGCCGGTCTTCGTCAAGGGGCTTGAGCCGCGGCGGCCGACCGGTGGCCTGCGCTACACCGCGCCGTCAGTCGACGGTGGATCCGGGCCGGTCACGACGGTGGACGGCGGGTCGGGACTGGGCCGCCCGGCTGGAAACGGTGCGCTCAGCGCCGCCCGCGGCGAAGCCGGCACGGCGCAGCCCGGTGCGGGCACGCGTCCCGCTCGCAATGCGCCCTGCCCGTGTGGGTCAGGCCGCAAGTACAAGCGATGCCACGGCGACCCGGCGCGCCGCAACGCCGAGTGATCCATCCCTGGAGCCGGTGGCCGCGCTAACCCACCTGCAGGGTTGTCACCCGCCAGCGTCCGCCGGACGACTCCATGCGCAGCGCGAGTGCGGCCACCCGGGCACCTCGGCTGATGACCGCCGAGACCTCGGCGACTCCGGGTCGCGGTTCGCTGACCCGTACGCTGCGGACCTGACTCCGCCTGCGATCCGTGGTCTGGGCGACGATGCGTTCGAGATCGTTCTGCAGGCGGGGCGTCGTCCATCCGGCGAGATGCGAGGCCGGGCGCACTCCGCCGAGCGTCTCGACGATCGCTCTGACGATGACCACCGCCGTTTCCCGGGACGGTGGGTTCGTCCGGCTCCCGGCGGGGCGCCCCGGCCGCGGACCGGCTACCGGTTCGAGACCCGGCACCACGTGTGACGCCGCTGATCCCGTTCCTGTCCCCGTGACCGTGCGTTCGGGCATGGCGAGGTGCCGAGGCGTCCGATCGACCGTCGTCGTGCCACCGGGCTCGGTCTGGCCGTCCGCACCGCCACGGCCGCGCGGCGGCCCGCCGGGTCCCGGGGCGGTCACGGGCCGGCCTGGACGATCGGCGGTGGTGCATCCGGCCGGCCGCACCCGGGGTCGGGGCGGCCTTGTCGACGAGCCGGTCGAGGCGCCGGCCGGCGAGGGTCCGGCCTCGTCGTCATAGGGCGGTTCGTGGGGGATGACGGGAAGGCGGCGCATTGCGGGGGCCGGAATTGGACGCCGGGGCAGGGTCAGGGCGTAGGTGGCGGTCACGGC
>NZ_CDWRCK010000104.1:0-13454 GCF_977927595.1 Frankia sp. CcWB3 | reverse complement strand
CCACATCAGGTCACAGCAGGCCACGTCGAGCCAACATTACGCACAGTTACCAAACTGGCTGGGGTTTCACGCCCACCCCGGTTAACTTCGAAGACCCAATATGAGGAAGCTGCGCGAGAAAGATGAGGATCGCGAGCGCGTTGACGAATCCGACCATGACCGGACGCGGCACGAAACGCATCAGCCGGCCTGCCCCGACCAGCCCGAGAATTATCTGTACGACGCCGGTCACGACCGTCGTCGCGAAGAGGTACTCGACCCCGTGATCCCGGACGAGCGGCACCATGACGAGCGCCATCGACGCTGTTGCCGCCGAGATCATCGCTGGGCGACCGCCCGCGATCGCAATGATCACTGCCATCGAGAACGAAGCGTAAAGACCCACCTTGGGATCCACCCCGGCGATGACCGAGAACGAGATCGCCTCAGGAATCAGGGCCAGGGCGACCACCAGACCAGCCAGCAGATCCGCGGTGGGACCCGCCAGCCATGCCGCTTTGAAACGTCCCCAGACTGCGTCCCGACTAAAGCCAGAAAACGGCACGATTACTCCTCGCCTGCAAGGGGGCACTCGCGGCAGGCGAAGTCGGATGATGGCGGGTTGCCGACCAGGGCACTGGGGATCGGTTCCGTTGGCGACGTGACTCCATCCACATACATCCAACTCTAACGTAACGGTAGGGTTGGCCGAATTGTCGGCTCGCACGACGTCGCGGACACCGACACCCTCGACCTGCCCGCAGCGCGCCGGGCCGTCATCGACGCCCCGCCCTCTCTCCACCCATCCGGCCGCCTTCTCACACCAGCAGCCGAGTTTGGCCGCAGGTTGCCGGAGAACGAGACGTGGGTAGAGTTCCTCGCCGTCCTCGACCGCCCGATGACTGCCAAGCCCCGGCTGGAGCGCCTGTTCGCCGAAGAATCCATCTTCGAGTGAGCGGCTACTCGGCCCCCAGACCAATCACTGCCTCCGACGACCTGTCGGCCTTCGACAGCGGTGAGCCCTCACTCGACGACTGGCTGCGCCGACGCGCTCTGGGTAACCAGGAGGGGGGTCCGGCTGAAGCTGCCGTGCCAGACAGCCTGGGCACCACTGTCGCCGATCCGGTAGACCTGCACGACCGAACCGGCGGCGGCGACGAGGCTGAGCACGGCGAGAACCGCCACGAGCAGCGTCCGGCCGGAACCGGTCGCGGTGCGCGCCGGAGCCGTTTCCGTTCCGGTGGCGGCCGAGCGGCGTGCAAGCACCCACGGCACCACGGCCGCGACGAACAGCCCGGCGGCCCAGGGCAGCAGGGTGTCGCCGAGTTCGGCGTGCCGGCGGACCAGCTCGTTCGAGGGCACGCGTGCCTCGAGCCACTCCCCCGCATGGGTGGTGAGCGGCACGCTCACCAGCGCGACCAGAGCGACTAGCGGGGTGATGACGCCCAGCCGGCGCCGCGCCGCCGGCCACACCGCGGACAGCACCACCAGCATCGCCGCCAGCGGCACGAGGATGACAACCACATGCACGAGCAAGACGTGCGCCGGCAGTCCGTTGATCTCCGTTGGCCCCACGGTCGCCCCGATCGTCATCTCGCGATGTCCGCACCACGAGCCGTCACAGACAAAAGAAATCCACCCCGGATTATGACAGAGGTAGTAGAAATATTACTGCTACCTCTGTCATAGATGAAACGGGGCGGCTAGGTACGCACCGCGCCCAGGGCGAGGCCTGAACACCGGGGTGCCGGAGGCCGGGGCGGTCTCCCGCAGGGTGCGATAGACCTCGTCGAACTCGCGCACCGCCCGGACGCGCCGGTGCGGCGCGAGCATCCGGTGCAGCAGCCACCGCCGCTCGGCTGTGCGCGCGGAGTTCACCCTGGCATCCAGCCGGGCCGTCGGTGGCCCCCGGTGCCGGGCCGGCCGACGGGCCGGCCGCGTCGCCCCGGCCACCCAGAGGGTCAGGAGATTTCGGCGAGCCCGGCGACCCGCGGAATCACCTTTTCACCGAGTATGGGGACGTAATGAAGTAACAAATACGTGATCGAGAGCATCATCGCAGGTCACAGGCCTGTGGAGGGTTCGAAACGCGCAAGTTATTTCATTTCGACTCCTATGTGAAGAGGCTCGACGTGCCAGACGTCGCGCACGCCACCGAGAACCGCCTGGACACCGAGTTCGGCCAGGTCGTTCAGCTCGTCGAGAATCCTCTCCACATGCTCCCCCCTCGGTCCGACGTCAAAGGAGAAGACCACGGTCTTGAGGATGTCGTCGTAGTTCCGACCCTCGCGTTCACAGTGTTCGCGCAGCACCTGGAGCTTGCGCGCCAGATCGGGACCGGGAAAGAGGTTGCACGCCTGTGCGTATCGGGCGACGAGACGCAGCGTCTTCTTTTCGCCACCCCCACCGATCAGGATGGGTGGATGCGGCCGCGTCAGCGGCGAATTCAGTGGACGGGCCAACTGGTAGTACCGGCCGGAGAAGGGGCTCTCGTCACCGCTCCACATCCGCAGGCAGATCTGCAGCGTCTCCTCGAGCCGTTCGAACCGCTCGGCCAGCGGCGGGAACGGCAGACCGAGACCGACCGCCTCCTGTTCGTACCAGGCAGCGCCGATGCCCAGCCAGGCCCGCCCGCCGGAGAGCACGTCCAGCGTCGTGACGATCTTCGCCAGGGCGCCGGGCTCCCGGTAGACCGTACCGGTGACCAGGGTCAGCAGCTTCGCGCGGCGGCTGTGGGCGGCCAGGAAACCCAGCGTCGTGTACGCCTCCAGCATCTCGTTCTCGGCCGGACCGACCATCGCGATCTGGAAGAAGTGGTCCATGACGGCCAGGTAGTCGAATCCGACCGTGTCCGCCACGCGGACCACCTCGGCCAGATCCTCCCCGAGCTGCCCGGAACCGTGCGGGGAGGTGAAGTCGGGTAGTTGCAGACCGATCCGCATGTGCGCTCCTCCCCCGCCTCCAGCGCGGGAAGCGGGACATAGCCGACATTTTCCTATCATGTCTCGCGACGACAGCCTCCCGCCGCAGTGACAACGATCGGGCCGCCCTGACGTGATGAGTCGACGACACGGCCACGCCTGCGCACGGTCACCCCACCTGAACCCAACGCCACACCAGCAAATCGCGACAAATTTTTGTATATAAATGACAAGAGACCAAGATGTACGAGAATGTAGGCATGCCCGGCCAAGCCTCCGTCATGATGGTCACATGAGGCCCGAGTGGCGGGACCTCCGGGGTGTCCGTACCCTTTCCCTCAACGGAGGTAGCCCTGTCCCTCCCGCACGACCGGTCGCCACCGGCGGTGGTCGATTACCGGGCCTGCGGGGTCGGCACCATGGCCGCACCGGAGAGGGGCCGGAGGGGGAGCCGCCACCATCGCCCGCCCACGGCACACCCATGAAAGATCATCTTTTTCGGCGAACCGGCCGGCAAGGCGGCCGCCGGTGCCGCGGGTGTCGTCGCCGCGGCACCGGGCGATGGCCGTCGGCACGATGCCGGGCACGTGCGCAGGTTCCCACCACGCTGCGGGGGGATGACCGGTTGACCGCCTCTCCCCCTCCCCCGCGCCGGTTCCGTCTGATCCGGGCCGCCCAGCTCGTCCTGATCGTCGCCACGGTCTACCTGTCCGTCTCCGCGTTCGTCACCGTGCCCCGCATCGGCAACGAGACCGGGTCGCTGCGTTACGGCGTCGCCCTCGGCTCGGGCCTGATCTGCCTGTCGCGGGCGGTGTTGATCCGCGGCGAACGCCTGCCCTGGGCACTGCTCGGCACCGGGCTCGTCAGCTACGGATGCGCGACGATCTACTACAACGCGGCGGTCGCCGGCCGGCAGGACGACGACCTCGGGCCGTCGCTGGCCGATCTCGGCTGGCTGCTCTTCTATCCGGCGTGCTATGTCGCCGTCATCCTCCTGCTACGCAGAAGAGTGCTCCGGCTACACACGAGCGTCTGGATGGACGCGCTCGTCGGCCTGCTCGGCGTGGCCGCGCTGACCAGCGGCATCGGCGTGGCGATGGCGAACTCGTATCCGCGCTACAGCGCGTGGACGATGACGGTGAATCTGATCTATCCGCTCGCCGACCTGCTGCTGATCCTGCTGATCGTCACGGTGTTCAGTCTGCTGGGCTGGCATCCCGGCCGGATATGGTGGCTGCTGGGCATCGGGCTGGTGGGCTTCGCGATAGCCGACTCGCTCCTGCTGGTCAGCGTCACCACGGACAGGGACCCCGGGCCCGGCCTCCTCAGCACGCTGTGGCTGTTCTCGGTGCTCATGCCGGCCCTGGCCGCCTGGCAGCGACCGCGCTGGCACCCACCGGCCAAGATGTCCGGCTGGGGCGTCATCGCGGTCCCGCTGGTGCTCACCGTGATCGCGCTCGGTCTGCTCGTCCTCGGCGCCGCGGTCCAGCTGCCAAAGATCACCGTCGGGCTCGCCGCGGCCACGGTGCTGACGGCCCTGGCCCGCGCCGCGTTCACCTTCATCGAGGTCCAGCAGCTCGCCGAGAGCAAAGCGCTGGCCCGCACCGACGAGCTGACGGGCCTGGCGAACCGGCGTGGCTTCATCGAACGGCTGACGAAGGCCGAGCAGCACGCCACCGGGGTGGACACCTTCGCACTCCTCCTGCTGGACCTTGACCGGTTCAAGGAGATCAACGACTCGCTGGGGCATCAGGTGGGCGACGCGCTGCTGGCGCAGGTCGGAACCCGTATCTCCGACGCCCTGCGTCCCGGCGACCTGCATGCCCGCCTGGGCGGCGACGAGTTCGCGGTCCTGCTCGAACACGCGGACATCGAGGCCGCGAAACGCGTCGCCGACCGGGTGCTGGCCGTGCTCGACGATCCCTTCGACGTCGGCGGGGTGACCCTGCACGTCGGCGCGAGCATCGGCGCCGCCGTGTACCCCGACCACGCCGAGGACGCCCACACCCTGCTGCAGCGCGCCGATGTGGCCATGTATGCCGCGAAGTCGGGCCGCACCGGCGTGGAGTCCTACCGTCCCGGGTCCGACGTGAACAGCCTCGTCCGCCTCGACATGATCGAGTCCCTGCGCGCGGCGCTCGGCACCGGCCAGCTGGAGGTGCACTACCAGGTCAAGGTCGACCTCGATTCCGGGCAGGCGAACGCCGTAGAGGCCCTGGTCCGCTGGCGGCATCCCCGCCGCGGCCTGCTCGGGCCAGAGGAGTTCGTCCCCCTGGCCGAACAGGCCGGTTTCATCCGGATGCTGACCATCGAGGTGCTGGAGACCGCCCTGGGCCAGTGCCGGCAGTGGCACTCCGCCGGATTCGACGTCGCGGTGGCGGTGAACCTGTCCGCCTCGGACCTGCTGGACCGTGGCTTTCCCGAACAGGTCAGCCGCATGCTCTCCGGCTTCGGGCTGAGCCCGACGGCACTCGAGCTGGAGATCACCGAGACCACGTTGATGCTCGACCGGGTCCGCACGGCCGCCGTACTCGGGGAGCTGCGCGACCTGGGGATCGGAATCGCCGTCGACGACTACGGCACCGGGTACTCCTCCCTGGCCAGGCTCTGGGAGCTGCCCGTCGACGTGCTGAAGCTGGACAAGTCATTCATCCAACGCATGGAGGTCGACGGCCGGGCCGAGGCGATCGTCCGTTCGACGGTCGGACTCGCCCACGCGCTCGGCCTGCGCATCGTCGTCGAGGGCGTGGAGACCGCCGGGGCGATGCGGATGCTGCGGGATTTCGGCTGCGACCTGGCTCAGGGCTACTTCCTCGGCCATCCGGGCCCATCCGAGCAGGTGACCGAGCAACTGCGGCGACGGGCGCCGTCGGCTGGCATGATCGATCCGGAGACGATCGGCCGGACGGAGGAATGTCCCGGCGATCTCTCCCCGACGATGGAGAGTGCCGTGCTGAACGCCCCAGTCGCCCCGGATCGGACGCCGGCGGTCAAGTCGTGGCGCTGACGGCGCCGCCCCGCGATCTCGGCCCCACCGTATGGGACGGGCTCTCGCTGCTGACCAGCCCACGCCAGGCCCCGGTCGCCGTCGGCGGTGAGCTGGATCCGGCGACGTTGATCGGCGCCTACCGGGCCGGTGCCTTCCCTTGGCCGGCGAGCGAGGCCGACGGCGGCGGCGAGGCCCATGAGGACGACGAGGCTCACGGGGACGACGAGGCTCACGGGGACGACGAGGCTCACGGGGACGACGAGAGCGGCGGGACCCGCGGGGGCGGGGAGTGGCTGCGCGAGATCCTGCGGGCGGCGGTGGCCGCCCGACGCATCCCCCATCTGCCCCCGCACCGCCCCGGTGGGCTGGACCTGCCCTGGTGGAGCCCCGACCCCCGGGCAGTGATCCCGATCGGCCGGCTGCGGGTCAACCGGACACTGCGCAAGCGGCTGCGTAACTGTGGGTGGACCACCACCGTCGACGAGCGATTCGTCGACGTCGTCCGTGGCTGCCGCCGCGGCGGCACCTCCGAGTGGATCACTCCCCAACTGGTCGAGGGCTACGCCGAGCTGCACGCCCTGGGCTGGGCGCACAGCATCGAGGTCTGGGAGGGCGACGAGCTGGTCGGCGGCATGTACGGAGTGGGCGTCGGCGGCGTGTTCGTCGGTGAATCGATGTTCCGTACCCGGACCGACGCCTCCAAAGTGGCTCTGGCCGACTTCGACGCCCGGTTCACCGCGGCCGGCGGGATGCTGCTGGACCTGCAGATCGCGACCCCGCATCTGATCGACCTGGGTGCGGTGGAGATTCCGCGGGCCGATTTCCTCGCCGTTCTGGCCCGCGTCCGGGATGCCGACGTCCGCCTCAACCGGGACCGGTACCCGGTCGCCCGCCTTGCCCCGCATGGCGCCTCCGGCGCAATGCGGGGACCCCTGGCCTAGGGCGCCGTCCGGGGTCTCCGTCACCTCACCTCCGGCGAGGTGGGGTTCAGTCGCCGGCGCGGGCCTGCGGGACCGATACCAGGGGAAACCGCTCGACCGCCTCGGCCAGGACGGCCAGCAGATGATCGATCTCGACGTCGGTGTTGGCCGCGGTGACCTGGATGCGCACCCCGACCTGCTCGCGGGGAACGACCGGGAACGGCACCACACTCGCGAAGATCCCCCGTTCGAACAGAAACCGGCCCAACGGCTCGGCCTGCGCGGCGTCGACCAGGGGAATCTCTATGATCGGAAAGCCGCTGGCGTTGAGCGTGAACAGGCCGAGCCCGCGCAGGCCGTCGAGGAACCGGCTGGTCAGGCGATACAGCCGGGCACGGATGGCGTCCCCGCGTTCCGCGTTGACCCGCAGCCCGACCAGCCCGGTCGCCAGGGACGCCACCGGCGACGGGCCGGAGAAGACGTACGGGCCCGCGGTGGACTTCAGATACTCCTTCACCTCCGTGGGGCAGGCGACGAAGGCGAGCAGCGACGAATACGCCTTCGAGAAACCGCCGACCAGGACGAGATCGTCGTAGGTCTCGCCGAGATGGCGGACGATTCCGTTGCCGCGGCTGCCGTAGGGGCTCGACGCGACGGCATCACGCTCGCCGACGACACCGAACCCGTGGGCGTCGTCGACGTAGAGCAGGGCGTCGTGCGCACGGGTGAGCGCCGCGAGTTCGGCGAGCGGCGGGCCGTTTCCGGTCATGCTGTGGACGCCGTCGACGCACACCACCCGGGGGTGGGGGCTCGTCCGCAGCCGGCGTTCCAGCCGGTCGAGCCGGTCCTCGCGGAAGCGCGCCACGACGGCGCCGTGGGCCGCGGCCACGACCGCGCCGTCATGCGCCGTCTGATGGGCGTGCACCTCGACGAAGAGGGCCCCCTTGCCCACGAGGGCGGGCAGCACCGACAGCTGGATGTGGGTGATGGTCGGGAGCAGCAGCGCGTCCTCGGCACCGAGGAGAGCGGCGAGCGTGCGCTCGATGTCGTCGTACATCTGCGGGCTGGCGATCAGCCTCGACCAGCTCGGGTGGGTGCCCCAGTGGTCCAGGTACTCCGGGACCGCCTCGATGATCTCCCGGTCGAGATCGAGGCCAAGGTAGTTGCACGACGCGAAATCGGCGAGCCAGTGATCACCGATCCGTATCCGGCGGCCGTCGATCTCGTCCACCGTCGCGTCGTAAAAGGGCGCGTGGCGGCGCAGGCGGTCCAGTTCGGCCCGCATCCCCATAGGCTGATCAAGAACGTGTCGCCAGGCCGGAGATAACGCCCCCGAGACGGGAGGCGAAGGCAAGTCGGGACTTTCATAGGTCTGCGACATCCCCGCGGCCTAGTCGCCCATGCCCTGGGCCGCGGCGATCGGCCAGGCGGGCGGAATAATCACTAATATCCCGGAAAGTCCAAATGGTCCAGTTTCTCGGAAGATAGTCGGGCCTGCCAGCGGAACCGGGTGCGCTACCACCATCACCAGTCCTCAGGATCGCCGGGAACACACGTCGCCGGGTTCAGGGAACGAAGAAGTACCAACGGGCCAAAGGAGCGTCCAACGCGTAAACAATAAACCTCGGAACCTGGATAATTCCACAACAAGCGCGATATGTTCCTGCTCTGCGCATCGGAGCCGGGAGACCGGGCGGACGTCGGGGCCGCTCCGGACCGGGGTCCACGCCACGCCACGGCCGGGACGGATCCGACTGGCGGCCCGGGCGGCTCCCGCCGCCCGCCGAAGGCCCGCAGCCGTGGTGTTATCGTCCCCGGCATGTCTGACACGGCGGCATCCGCGGCGACCTCCACCGCGTCCACGGCTACGGCTTCCACGGCTCCCCCCGCGGGCTCGAGGCAGGCCCCGACGCCCTCCGCGGCGGCCACTCCCCACAAGCGGACCAAGGAGGAGGGTCCGCTGGTGCGCGCCCTGCCCTATTCCGGGTTCGGACTGTCGCGCTCGAAGACGCTGTTCCTCGCGCACCGCAAGGAGCCCGTCGACCCGGCCGGCTTCTACTCGCTGATCGCCGCGGACTCCGTGCGCCAGCTGATGCGGTACACCTCCCTGACCGGCCAGCTCGTCCTCGACGTCGGCGGCGGCCCGGGTTACTTCCGCTCAGCCTTCCTCGACGCCGGCGCCCGGTATGTGTGGGTCGAGCCGGACGTCTCGGAGATGGAGGCCGGTGGCCTCGAGGTTCCCGGCCGGGTCCGGGGCAGCGCCTTGGACCTACCGTTCCTCTCCGGAAGCGTTGATCTCTGCTACACGTCAAACGTGCTCGAACACGTTCCCGACCCATGGCGGATGTGCTCCGAGCTGGCCCGGGTGACCCGCCCCGGCGGGCTCATCTTCCTGAGCTACACGAACTGGCTGTCCCCTTGGGGCGGCCACGAGACCGCACCCTGGCACTATCTGGGTGGCGACCGGGCGGCGGCAAGGTTCGAACGCCGCAAGGGCAAGGCGCCGAAGAACATCTACGGCAAGACTCTGTTCCCGGTGTCGGTGGCCGACACCCTCGCCTGGGCGAAGCGGCGGCCCGACGTCGAGATCCTCGACGCGATGCCGCGCTATCTACCCGACTGGGCGAAGGTGATTCTCAGGATTCCCGGTGCCCGCGAGATTGTGACCTGGAACCTCGCGATGGTGTTGCGCAAGCGCTGAGCCGCCGGGCCGCGCGAGTGCCGGCCCGGTGGCTCCGGCCCAGCGGCTCAGAGGAGTCGCAGCTGCTTGCCCGGTGCCGGCCGGCGCGGCCGACGCCGCCCGCCCTCGGCCGGGACGCCCTCGGCCGGGGCAGAGGACAGCAAAGCCGGCCTGATATCCGCAAGAAACGGTGAGGGACGGGTCGTCACGACCGACCCGGCGCGCCGCCGGCTGGCCGCCGAGGTGAGGACCAACCGATGCCTGGCCCGGGTGACGCCGACGAAGAAGAGCCGGCGCTCCTCCGCCTCGGCGTCCTTCGTGCCGGCGTCGGCGGTTCCGCCGACGCCACCGCCCGGCGCCTCACCGCCCGGAATCCCACCGGCCGGACCGAACCGCATCGGCAGCAGCCCGTCCTCACAACCGACGATGATGACCAGGCCGTATTCCAGGCCCTTGCTCGCGTGCAGGGTCAGCAGCGAGATCCGGTCCGCCCTCGGGTCCAGCCCGTCGACCTCGGCGGCGAGCGTGACCGACGTGAGGAAACCCGCCAGGTCGTTGCCGGCCGCTGCGGCGGCCGGTGCGAGCAGCTCCACCGCCAGGCGCAGCTCGGCCTCGGTCGGCACCCGCCCGCCGGAGAAGCCGGGGAACCCGTCGGACGGCACGGCGCCGAGCTCGCTTCTCCTCGCCTCGGCAAGATCGGTGGCCCGTGCCGCCGCGTCGCGCAGCAGACCCGACACCGGACGCGGGACGCCGGGACCCGACGGACCCGTGGTCGTCAGGTCCTGCAGCAGGGCGAGCAGGCCGGCGACCGCGGGAGCGTCCGCGAGCGGGAGATGAGAGCGCCGCTGGAACGGGAAACCGCGGGTGGCCAGCGCTTCCATGATCAGCTCGGCCTGGCGGGCGGTCCGGTAGAGCACGGCGATGTCCGCGAAGGAGAACCCCGCGTCGACCGATCCGTCCACCCCCGAGTCCAACGCGTGGAACGAGGTACCGCCAAGCGCCGCGTCGATCGTGCCGACGACGGCGATCGCCTCCTCGGCCTCACTGCGGTAGCGCCGCAGCAGCACCGGGCCGTCGCCCTCGGCGCCCCGCACGGCGGTCAGGGTCCGGTCCGGGACCAGACTCGCGGGCGCGATCACATCGAGCGCCGTCCGCACGATGGTGCGGGTGGATCGGTAGCCGCGGGTCAGGGCGACCGGGCGGGCACTCGGGTAGTCCTGCTCGAACCGCAGGAAGAACCGGACGTCCGCACCCCGGAAGCTGTAGATAGCCTGGTCCGGGTCGCCGATCACGCACAGGTTGGCCGTGGGGGGACACAACAGCCCCAGCAGGCGGTACTGGAGTTCGTCGGTGTCCTGGTACTCGTCGACCCAGACGTGGCGCCACCGCCGCTGGTAGTGCTCGGCGAGATCCGGGGACGACCGCAGCAGGGTCAGCGGCAGGGTGATCAGATCGTCGAGGTCGACCATGTCCCGATCGCGCAGCGCGGCGTTGTAACGGGCGAGCGCCCCGACCAGGTCGTGGTCGCGGATCTCCTCGCCGATCGCTCGGTGCCGCTTGAGCTCGGCGACACCGGCCGCCACCCGCCGGCGCGTCCGGGCGTCGCCCTCACCGTGCAGCGCCGCGGCGATTAGCTCCACGCGCACCGCGTCGTCCGCTACCTGGACCTGCGGGCCCCGGGCGAGTTTCGCGTGCTGCTCACGGATGATCGTGAGCCCGAGGCCGTGGAAGGTCGTCGCGAGCACCCGTCCGGCGGCGTCACCCAGCAGGACGGCGAGCCGTTCGGCGAGCTCCCCGGCCGCACGCCGGGTGAAGGTGACCGCCAGGCACTCCCCGGCCGGCACCCCGTGCTCAGCGACCCGGTGTGCGATCGCGTGGACCAGCGTACGGGTCTTGCCCGTTCCCGGTCCGGCGAGGACGAGCAGCGGACCGGACAGATGCGAGGCGGCCAGCCGCTGCTCGGGATCCAGCCCGTCGAGCACCGACGGGGTCTCGCCGGAAACCGGCGTGAACAGCTGGCTGCCGGCCACCGCGGCGTCCCCCGGCAGCACCGTGGCATCAGAGGCCGGGCGCGCCCGCGCCGCGAGCGCCTCGTCGAGGGAGGGTCCCGTATCGATCCGGTCCTGCCCACCGGCCGCGCCGGATCCCAGGTCGAACAGGGTGCCACCGTCCCGGGCGAGCTCCCGGGGCTCGAACAACCGGATGACGCCGTACTCGCCGTCGAACCCGGCCTGCCGGATCACCTCCCCGCGGCGCAGGCGACTGATTGCCTCGACCAGCTCCGGCGATCCGGCCTCGGCGATGTCCGTGAGCGGTACGTCGCCGAGGATGTCGAGCTCCGGGCCCAGACGGGAGACCAACGACGTCACCTGACCCGCGACCGCCTTGCTCTTCGGACCCACGCCGAGGATCTCCCCGACGACCTCCGGCAGCGGAACCAGCGAGGTGACGCCGGGCGCCGTGACGGGGCGGTGGCCGGGCCGCCGGTCGGCCAGCGCCTCGACCCGGTTGAGGACCCCGACGGTGAGGCCACCGCCGCAGGTGGGGCAGCGTCCGCCGGCCTCCCGGGTCTGGTCCGGCGTGAGGACCACCCCGCACTTGCGATGCCCGTCGAGGTGGTACTTGCCCTCCTCCGGGAAGAACTCGACGGTCCCCGCGAAGCCGTCCCCGCCGCGCAGCGCGGCCTCGATGGAGAAGTAGTCGAGGTCGCAGGTGAACGCGGTCGCCTCCCGGCCGAGCATCGGCGGGGAGTGGGCGTCAGAGTTGCTCACCAGCCGGTAACGGTCGAGACCGGAGATCCGCCAGAACATCTCCGGGTCCGCCGAAAGCCCCGTCTCCAGGGCGAAGACCTCATCGGCGAGGTCGCCGTAGCAGTCCTCGACGGCGTCGAACCCGGACTTCGAACCGAGAACCGCGAACCAGGGCGTCCACACGTGCGCCGGGACCAGATAGCAGCCCGCCCCGCCACCAAGGGTGATCTCCAGCAGATCGCGGGAGTCCAGGCCCAGGATGGGACGCCCGTCCGCGGCGAGGTTGCCGATTCGGGCCAACGCCGCCGTGATCCGTCCGGCGGCCTCCCGATCGGGAGCGTAGAGAAGATGATGGACCTTACGGGTCCGGTCGCCCCTCTTGTAGATCGTCGAGATCTCACTGGAGATCATGAAGCGGGTCGCCGTCCGGCAGGAGGCCGGCAACGTGCGCAGCACCTCATGCTCGAGATCGGACCGCAGCCGGAACAGGCCGGGCTCGGCCGGGACCAGCTTCGTCGCGATCTCCTGGGACCAGGCCGGATGGGTGAAGTCGCCGGTGCCGACGACGGCGATGCCCTTGCGTGCCGCCCACCAGGCCAGGTGCTCCAGATCGCAGTCACGACTGCAGGCACGCGAGTACCGGGAGTGAATGTGCACATCAGTGTAGAACCGTGACCTCACGGATGCGTATGTTGTCGCACCCGCCTCGCCGTGCCGTCGGCGGCACGCCGAACCCGCACCCGAACCCGCACCCGGCGCACCCCGCGGACGGGCTACCCCCTCCTGTCGCTCCGCCGGAGAGGGGGACGTCATTATGCGTAGGATGCCGGCATCCTACCGACCTCGCGGACGTGGCGTCACAGATCGGTGGCGCCGCGGATCGGGAGAGCGGATCGGGAGAACAGCGCCGACGGGAGGAAAGTCACGTGGCGACAACCGACGGATGTCGTTTCCCTCCCGGCGCGGGCGCCGGGATCTCCAGAGCGAGGTCCTGATGACGACGGAGACCGCCGGCCTCGAGCGGCATGCCGCCCTCGCCGACCGCTGTCACCGGCTGGTGCGGTTCCTCCATGAGGTCGCGGCGGCCCGGTCGGGCCGGATCCGGACCATCGAGGAGCATCCGCTCACGGTGTGGCTCGCCAGCATCCCGGCCGGCGTGCCGCTGTCCGAGCACGCCGGGGCCGGCGAGGTGCTGCTGACCGCCCCCGCCGCCAC
>NZ_CDWRCK010000103.1:9604-13694 GCF_977927595.1 Frankia sp. CcWB3 | reverse complement strand
GGACGGCGCCACGTTGGTCTTCATCGACGGGGACGAGCATCTCAGGTTCTTCTACCGGTCTCTCTTCAAGCTGGAGGACATAGCCGAGGAGATTTTCTTCGTGCACGCGGAGAAAGCTTTTCCTCGACTCCTTTTCGCCGACGGCCTAACCTTTCGAAAATTTGATGGCGGCTACTCCCTGAGAGATACTGCTGTTCTTCATCTTGCCGCATTAAATGATCGGTTTTCCGATTTGTTCATTGCCGAGAATGGTTCCTCCGCGCAGATTTCCGCGCGCCTGGGGATAGCCGTCAGTATCGAGGGTAGGACTCGGGGATCTGCTACTCTGATGCGCAGACGTGACGTCATATTCCGGGGTTTCTCCGTCCGGTGTGAATGGCATTCAAAACTCGAACCGCATCGGAATCGTATTCACTTCTTCCCCGGCGACTCCCGGACCGATGGGAAGATTCTGGTCGGCATGTTCGTCCGGCATCTGCCGACCTGATTGGGACCGGCCTCGCCGGCCCCCGGGTAAGGAGTAGATCTCGGCTGGTCGGAGATCCCCGAGAGCCGCCGGATCCAGGGCTCCACCCCGCCGTGTCCTGCTCGGTGTCCTCGCCTATCCGGGTAGGAGGTGTTGACGATCACAGGGTGCCGCGATCACAGGATGCTGGATCATGGAGTTCCGGACGCGAGGTGTCCGGCACGGCGCATCGGCCGGTCCTGGCGGGCCCAGCGTCATGGCACCGTCGGACCCGCGGCAGGCCGGTCGGGCCGGGGCCCGGCACCGTCCGGCACCGTTCGGCGACTCAGTGACCTGCTCACCGGCTCAACGGGAGCCGGAAATATTTTGTCCGCTCTCGGACACAAATATTGCCTGGTCAAACGTCCACGATGATCGTGGTAACGGGAGTGGAAGGATCTCCGGCGGCCGAGCGGAGTACCGTGGCTCCGGTCGCCGTGATGATCGCGTAGGTTTCGGGAGACGCGGTGAGCTATCAGCTGGGTATCGACCTCGGATCCGCGAACACGATCGTCGGGGTGGCGGACGGAGGCTGGCCCCGCGTGCTCGAACTGAGCGGCCAGCGTCGCCTGCCGTCGGTGGTCTACGCCGCCCCGGCCGGTGGCCTGCAGTTCGCCCGCGCGGCGGACCGCCGGTCGCTGGTCGACCCCGAGCGTGCCGCGACCGACCTCCTGCGCCGGCTCGGGGACAGCGGTCCCGTTCTGCTCGGGGGTGCCGCCTACAGCCGGGAGGGACTGATCGCCCGGTTGGTGACCTACGTCGTCACGGCCGCCACCGAGCAGCTCGGGTCGGAGCCGGACCAGGTCGTCGTGACGTTCCCGACGTTCTGGTCGGCGGCCCGGCGCGAGGTGTTCGCGGACGCCGTGAGCCAGCTCTCCGATGTCACGGTGCCCGTCGCGGCGTTCCCGGCCGCCGACGCGATCGGAACCCTGCTGTCTCACGGCTCCTCGACCCAGACCGTTGAGTTGGTCGGATGGTACGACTTCGGCGCCGGCTTCCTCGACACGGGGATCCTGTCCTTCTCGCCGTTCGGGTTCCAGCTGCTCGGCTTGGCCGCGGGTCTGCGCCACGGCGCCGGCCTCGAGCTCGACGAGCTCCTGGTCGACCGGGTGCTGACCGGCGCGAGTGTCGAGCGTGCGGCGCTTGACCGTTCCGACCCGATGATCCGGACCGCGCTCGGCAGGCTGCGGCGGGAGTGCGCGCAGGCGAAGGAGATCCTTTCCGGTGAGGACGAGGTCGACGTTCCGGTCTCCCTTCCCGGAGTCGATACCTTCGTCACGCTGAGCCGGGCGGAGCTGGAGACTCTCATCGGCCCGATCGTCGATGACACGATCATGACCTTCCGCCGGGCGCTCCGCTCGGTGCCGGTGACCTCCGCCGAGCTGTCCCGGATCCTGTTGTCCGGCGGGATCTCCCACCTTCCGTTGGTGGCCCGCCGGCTGCGGGAGACCTTCAGCGGGATCGGCCGGATCGACCACGGTTCGGACGCGGATGTGGCGATGGGCGCGGCGCTGCTCGCCGCCGACCTCGCTGACCGGTTCGGCGCCGTCGGTGCCGGGAGCGCACCCGGTGTTCCAGGTGTTCCGGGTGTTCTCGGCGCGGTCGGTGTTCCGGGTGTGCCCGGAGCTTTCGGAGCCGTCGGGGCGGTGGCCGCCGGCGGTTCCGGCGCGTCGGGCGATGCCGGTGACGCCGAGGAACCTTCCGCCCAGGAGCCCTCCGACGTCACCGCGGTGATCCGGCCGCCGGACGCCGCGGACCTGGTCTCGCGGCCGCCCTTCCTGTCCGGGCCGAGGGGGCTGTCCGGGCCGAGGGGGTTCGCGGGCACAGTGGGTCCGGCCGGGGTCCGAGGCGTGCCGGAGGCGGACGGCGTGACGGTCGCGGCGACGGTGCTCAGCGGCCCGGACGGCTCCGCGCTGCACGGCTCGGGCGCCGGGGACGACACGGTGATCTCCTCGGGTGGCGCGGCGGATCCCCCACCGCCGGGGATCGCCGCCGACGGCCCGGGCCCGTCCGACACGCCCGGTCACCGGATCCCGCCCGGCCTCATGCCGGTGGGCGCCGATCGGGACCACGTTCTGCTCGGGCCGCCGGGGAAGCTCGACCTGCCCTCGGACCTCTCGACGGGCGGTGCGGGCGGCCCGCACGGTGCCTCCGCCGGGGACAGCCGGGGAATCTTCGGGTCCCGGCGGGCCACGGTCGTCGCCGCCATTGTCGTGGTCCTCTTCTTGGCCCTCGGGGCGACCTTCGCCGTGGTGCTGACCGGCCGTGACTCCGGGGCGGACGCGGTGGCCGCCCCGGCGGTCACCGCGTCGCCGGCCCCATCCGCCACCGGCCCGACCGGGCCACCCGCCTCCGCCGTGAACCTCGTCCGGGTGGCGGGATCCTCGGAGGTCGCCCCGATTACCGAGACCGTCTACAACGAGTTCCGTCAGGTGCAGCGCAACGTCACCGTCAGCATCGAGCCCACGACGACCGAGGACGGTTTCGCCGCGCTGTGCAGCGGCAAGGCCGACATCGCCGGCGCCTCGTTCGAACTCAATCCCGGATTCGTCAAGAACCCCGACTGCGAGAAGAAGGTCGTCGGGTTCGAGGTGGCGTACCACACCCTGCCGATCGTGGTCAACCCGCAGAACACCTGGCTGCACTGTCTGACCCTGCGGCAGGTCAAGCAGGTGTGGGGGGCCGGTTCCGCCGTCACCCGGTGGAGCCAGATCGACCCGTCGTTCCCGGACGAGCCGATCACGTTTGTCGGGCCGCCGCGCGGCTCAGTGCAGGCGCAGGTGTTCAACGCCACGATCAGTAACGCCAGCGACCGGTCCCGCGACTACCGGCAGGCCGATCTCAGTGGGGTCGCCAACGACGTGGCCGCCGACCGCTCGGCCATCGGCTACCTCGACTTCCCCACCTACGAGACCTTCGGCACCAAGCTGCGCGGCGTCGAAATCAACAATGGTGACGGGTGCGTGGCGCCGAACGCCGTGTCGGTCGGCACCGGCGTCTACCTGCCGCTGTGCAAGCCGCTGTTCGTCTACGCCCGCACGGACGCCCTGCGCCGGCCGGCGACCGCAGCCTTCCTGCGCTACTACCTGGAAAACGGCCGGAAGATCGCCTTCGACGCGCACTACGTCCCCCGCAACGACGACACGGTCGGGGAGAACGTCGCCAAGCTTGCGAGCCTGACGACCGGCGTGGGACCTGTGCCGGCCTAGCCAGCCGGTCTCGTGGGGCTCGGCGGACAGGTTGGGCAGGCCCGGATGGCGCTAGACCTGTCGCGTTGTCGCGCGGTCGTCGACTGTCTGATGACGGTCACGATCGTGCCGACCGGGCGACGGGGGTCGACACACCGATCCGCGATCCTCCCCAAGGGGGTGATACGGGGCCGCTGTTATGCGGGAGTCGACGCCGACGGCGGTGAGGGACTTGGCTAGCTCGGGGAGCAGCTCGGCCCTGTCACGCGCCGTACGCTGCCATCGACAGACGTTCGACTCGCCCGAACATTAGTTCGGGCGAGCGCCCTGCTGGGAGTGCGTTTCTCTGGTAGGGAGTCGAAATGAAATAACTTGCGCGTTTCGAACCCTCCACAGG
>NZ_CDWRCK010000103.1:0-9401 GCF_977927595.1 Frankia sp. CcWB3 | reverse complement strand
TCTCGATCACGTATTTGTTACTTCATTACGTCCCCTAGGGGTGCGTTTGGCGGAGCCGGGGAGCGGGCCTTAACCGGAGCAGGAGTCGGTGTAGGGGAGGCGAGGAATGAGCCGGCTCCATTCGGCCGGGCTCAGGGCCGCGCCCGGCCTGGCGCAGGCCAGCCGGCGCAGCCTGGCCGGGTCGAGCGTCCCGAGGAGGACCGATCCCTTGTCGGTGGTCAGCGCGACGGTCTCGGTGCCGGTCTTGGTGCCGGTCACGGCCACCGCTCGGGCGGGTGCGTCCAGGACGCCCAGGGGGGTCATCGCGGGTGTGGGGGCGGAGAGGTCCCAGTAGGCGACCGCGCCACCGCCGTCCGCGCTCACCAGATGATCGTCGGTGGTGAAGGCGACGGCGGCGACGGGGGCGGTGTGGCCGGACAGCCGGCGCAGGACCCGCGGATGGTCGGGATCGCCGACGTCGGAGACCTGCAGGATCCGGTCGTCGCCGCCGGTGGCCAGCCGCCGTCCGTCTGGGCTGAACGCGACGGTGTTCACCGCGCCGGTGTGGCCGGGCACCGAGACCATCTGGACGGGTCTGCGGGGGTCGCGGACGTTCCACAGCTGCACGGTGCCGCTGGCGCCGGCGATGGCGATGGCGAGGACGGCGCCGTCCGGCCGCAGCGCCACGTCCGTCACCGGCCCCGCGCGGCCGATCAGCAACTGGATCGAGACGGGCCGCCCCGGATCGGCGACGTCCCACAGCCCCACCGACCAGTCCTCGCCGGCGGTGACGAGCAGATGCGCACTGCTCGACAACGCGAGCCGATGGACCGGCGTGGCCTGGGGGTCGAGCGTGCTGAGCGGCCGGGGGCGCGCCGGATCGGAGATGTCCCAGAGCCGGC
The DNA here is from genome assembly GCF_977927595.1 of Frankia sp. CcWB3. Taxonomy (NCBI): domain Bacteria; kingdom Bacillati; phylum Actinomycetota; class Actinomycetes; order Frankiales; family Frankiaceae; genus Frankia; species Frankia sp. CcWB3. Next base: position 8,520 of record NZ_CDWRCK010000103.1, on the reverse strand, counting down.
CGGCGTCGGTCTCCCCACCCGTCGCGAGTCGGGTGCCCGAGCGGTCGAACACGACGCCGTGCGCATGGTCGTTCGCGGAACCCCCGGCGGTGGCGGCGGGTCGGCCGGCAGCGTCGACCTTCCAGAGGTGGAGGCTGCCGGTGTCGTCGGTGCCGGCGAGGGTCGTGCTGTCCGGGCTGAGCGCGATGTCGGAGAAGGCCGCGGGACCGGCGGGGATCCGCGCGGCGGTGGACTGGGCGAAGGACGCGAGGACGGCCGCGCGCGCGGCCTCCGTCGGGGCGATCCGGTAGGCCGCGAGGCTCAGCCGGCCGGCCAGGCCCGGTTGCCGGGCCCGCTGGGCCGCCGCGTCCGCGGCCAGGCGTGACGAGATGGACGCGCGGTCGGCCGCCGACACCGGCGACGGGCCACCGCCGCGCGGCACGATGATCAGCACTGCCGCGGCGGCGATTGCGATGGCGAGTCCGGTGACGAGCAGTGCCGGCCGCGACCGCCGCCGCCTGGACGGGGCCGGTGGCGACGGGGCCGGTGATGGGCTGAGCGCCGGCGGGTGCGGGGTTCCTGCTGGATGCGGGGGTACCGACCCGGGCTGTCCACGCGGCGGCGGGGTCCGGGCTGGAATCGGCGGCGGCGAGGCGACAGGCGGCGGGGACAGCTGGGTGACGGGCATGTCCGCCACGTTCGCGGCGGTGCTGCCCGTGCTGCCCGTGCCGCCGGGCGGCTCCGGCCTGGGCGCCGGCCCCTTGGCGCCTGATGCCCGGCGCCGGGCCCAGCGGCGGGCACGTCCGGTGGGCTGCGCGGTGCCGGGCGGTCCGGGCGGTCCGGTGCCGGGCTCCGGGTGCGCGGGGAGGCTACCCCCGCCGATCAGCGCTGTCCGCAGCTCCTCCGCGCTCGGCCGGGCCGCCGGGTCCTTCGCCATCGCGATCTCGACGAGGTTGCGCAGCTCGCCGCCAACTCCGTCGAGCCGCGGTGGCTCGTTGACGATGCGGTAAAGAATGGCGTCGATGGGACCGGTGCCGAACGGCGCGTGCCCGGTGGCGGCGAAGATCATGACGGCGCCCCAGGCGAAGACGTCGACCGCCGAGGTGATCGGTACGTCGAGGATCTGCTCCGGGGACATGTAACCGGGCGTACCGATGGCATGCCGGACGTTGTGGCTCAGGTCGGTGTCCGCGTTGAACTCGCGGGCCAGACCGAAGTCGATCACCTTGGGGCCGACCGGGGACAGCAGGACGTTGCCGGGGGTGAGGTCGCGGTGCACGATCCCGGCCGCGTGGATGGCGCTCAGGGCGGTCGTCACGCTGACTGCGAGCTGTTCGAGATCGGCGGGCCGCAGCGGCCCCCCGCACGGAGACGCGCCTCGACAGCGTCGGACCCTCGACGAACTCGGTCACGAGATAGGGCTGGGGCCCGTATGGATCTGCGTCCAGCACGGCGGCCGTGGTGAACCGCCGGACCCGGCGGGCACTCTCGGCCTCGCGGGCGAACCGGGCGCGGAATTCGGGCCGTTGCGCGAGCTCCGGCCTGATCATCTTGATCGCGATGGCGCTTCCGTCGGGTGCCCGGCCGAGGAAGACGGTGCCCATGCCGCCCTGCCCGAGCCGGCCGATTACCTGGTAGACTCCGAGCCGCCGCGGATCGGTCAGCTGGAGCGGGCGCACGGCGTCGCCGGGCAGCGGAGGTGGTGTCGCCCCCGTCACCGTGCCCCACTCCCGTAGTGGGACAACGGCCACGCACGCCCTGCCCCGCTCCCAAGGTACGCCGAGACCGGCGACCTTCTCAGATACGGCGGATGCCTGGACCGGCGCGGGCGCACAGGCAAAGTATCGCAGTAAAGGATGGAAGATCGCAGTATGGACAGAACCAGTATGGACGGAATATAGCGCAATACCGGCAAAGATGCATGATCTGGGAGGCCCTGTGCTCCGCCGCGCGGCAAAGTTCGACGTGACACTGACCCCGACCTCGCGGTCCCTGCTCGCCCCGGTCTCCGAGGAGCCACGGCGGTTGCTGCTCGACCGGGCCCTCGACGAGTTCGTCGCCGATCTCAGCGCGCTGGACGAGACGGCCGGCACGATGGTGGCCGGGGCGCCTCGTCCGACGATCGACACAGCCATCGACGCGGCGGTCCCCGCGGTGGTCGAGGGCACGCTGCTCGTCTCCGGCCAGGAGGTGATGCAGACCTGGGAGGCGCCGTTGATGCGGGCGCTGGCCGCCGAGGTGACCCAGCCGGGCGGTACCGTCCTCGAGGTCGGGTTCGGCCTGGGCCTGTCCGCCGGGTTCGTCCAGGAGATCGGCCCGGCCCGGCACGCGATCATCGAGGCGAACCCGGCCACGGTGCGCGTCGCCGAGCAGTGGGCCCGCCCCGCGGGGCGCCGCGGAGTGGAGATCATCACCGGGCGTTGGCAGGAGGCCATACCCGGCCTCGGCCGGTTTGACGGCATCCTCTTTGACACCTATCCCCTCGACGAGACCGAGGTCGACGAGTATTTCGTGCGCAGCCCCACCTTCGCCGAGCACTTCTTCGCGCACGCCGCCGACCACCTGGCCGACGGCGGTTCGTTCACCTACTACTCGAACGAGATCGACTCGGTGTCCCGGCGGCATCAGCGGGCCCTGCTCCGCCACTTCCGCACCTTCAGCGTGCGTGTCGTCGACGGCCTGCAGCCGCCGGCGGACTGCAGCTACTGGTGGGCGCCGTCGATGGCGGTCATCGTCGCCCGGGAACCCCGCCGCTGATCCCCACCTTGCCTATCCAGAGGGATAAATCGGACACCGAAGCCTCTGGATAGGCAAGGTAACCGGGAGATACGGGACCGGACGGTTCAGGCGGGCTGGTGGGTGGGGATCACGACCGTGCGAACGGCGTCGTCGCGGATCTCCCCGACCAGCTCCTCCAGGATGTCCTCCAGCGCGACGAGCCCGAGGACCGTACCGTCGGCGTCGGTGACCCTGGCCAGATGCGCGCCGGAGTGCTGCATCGTCGCCAGCGCCGTCCGCAGGTTGTCGTCGGCGCCGACTCGGGCTAGCGGCCGGGTCCACTTGGCCGCGACCGGGCTGGACCGCCGCTCCGGCCGGGTCTCCAGCACGTCCTTGAGGTGCAGGTAGCCGATCAGTCCGCCCTCGGGGTCCCGCACCGGGAAGCGGGTGAATCCGGTGCGCGCGGCGAGCTGTTCGACCTGCCGGGGAGTGACCGCCGGGGACACGGTGACCAGCCCGTCCGGCGGGAGCAGGACGGCACGCGCGGTGCGTTCCTCGAACGACAGCGCCCCGGTCAGCAGGTCGTGTTCATCCTCGGCGAGCAGACCCTCCCGATGCGACTCCTCGATGAGTCCGGCGACCTCGTCGCGGGTGAAGACGCTCGCGATCTCGTCCTTCGGTTCGACGCCGACGAGCCGCAACGACACGGCCGCGATCGTGTTGAGCAGCGCGATGACCGGTTTGCCGCAGCGGACGACTCCGACCAGGAGCGGGGCGAGCAGCAGGACCGCACGCTCCGGCATCGCCAGCGCGATGTTCTTCGGGACCATCTCGCCGACGACCACGTGCAGGAAGGTCACCAGGCCCAGCGCAATGGCGAAGGCCACCGGGTGCAGCAGGGCGGAGGGCATCCCGGCCGCCTCGAACGGTCCGCGGAGCAGATGCGCGACCGCCGGTTCCCCGAGAGCGCCGAGGCCCAGGGTGCAGACGGTGATGCCGAGCTGCGCCCCGGCGAGCATCAGCGAGACGTTCTCCATCGCCCCAAGGGTGATCTTCGCCAGCCGCGAGCCCGCCTCGGCCATCGGCTCCAAGCTCGACCGCCGGGCCGAGATCAGCGCGAACTCGGCCCCGACGAACAGCGCGTTCAGCGCCAGCAGGACGACGGTGGCGACGATCGCCAGCAGGTCGGTCATCCCCACCCCGCCCTTCCGACCGAGGCGGTCTCGGCATCCTCGGCATCCTCGGCCTCCTCAGCGGCCGGGCCTGCCGGGCCTGCCGGGCCTGTGCCGGGTCGGCGATCCGCGGGGTCCGCGACCGGCGGGTCCGTAGCCCTCTCCGGCGTGGCGCCCGTCGGCGCGATCGGATCCAGGCGGATCCGGTCGACCCGCCGGCCGTCCATCCGCTCGACGGTGTACCGCACGCCCTCCACGGCCGCCGTGTCGCCCGCCCCGGGGATGCGTCCCAGCGCCCGGGCCATCAGACCGCCCAGGGTCTGGTAGGTGTCGTCCGCGGGGATGTCGATCCCCGTGACGTTGCGGGCCTCCTCCGGGCGCAGCAGGCCGGAGAGCAGCCAGCTGCCGTCCCGTCGGCGCAGGGCGCGCGGGCTGACCCGATCGTGTTCGTCGACAACGTCGCCGACGATCTCCTCGATGAGGTCCTCGGCGGTGACCAGTCCGTCGGTGCCGCCGAACTCGTCGACCACGATCGCCATCTGCATGCCGCCGGCACGCAGTGTCTCCAGCAAGGGGTCGAGCAGGATCGTCGAGGGCACGGTCACCGGCGGGACCATCACGTCGCGTACCGGGGTATGGTCCCGGGCGTCCTCGGGGACGGCGACCGCGTTCTTCACATGGATGAGGCCCACGACGTCGTCGCTGTCCGTGCCGAGTACCGGGAAGCGGGAGTGCCCGGTGCGCCGGGTGAGGGTGATAACCTCACTGACCGGTTCGTCGGCATGGACGGTGCGCATGCGCATCCGGGGTGTCATGACGTCCTCGGCGGTCCGGTCACCGAACAGCAGGGAGCGCTGCACCAGCGTCGCCGTCTCGTGGGAGAGGGTGCCGTGCTCGGCAGACCGCCCGACGAGGGAGAACAGCTCCTGAGCCGAACGGGCCGAGGCCAGCTCCTCGCGTGGCGAGATGCCGAGGCGGTGCAGCAGCGCGTTCGCCGTGGTGTTCAGCGAGCGGATCAGCGGGCCGGTGGCCTTCGTGAAGGCACGCTGGGGAGCCTGCACCGCCAACGCGGTGCCGAGGGGATGGGCGATCGCCAGGTTCTTCGGGATCAGCTCGCCGTACACCATCGTCAGGCCCGTCGCGAGGACCAGGGCGATCGCCACCGACGCCGCCCGGGCGAGCCCGTCCGGGGCGCCGAGCGAGGTGATCGGCCCCTCGAGCAGCCCTGCGATGGCGGGCTCCGCCAGAAAACCGATCGCCAGGTTGGTGATGGTGATCCCGAGCTGGGCGCCGGACAGCTGGGTGGACAGACCGCGCAGTGCGGTGAGTACCCCGCGGGCGCCCCGATCATCGCGCTCGGCGGCCCGCTCCACCGAGGGCCGGTCCACCGTGACGAAAGCGAACTCGGCCGCGACGAAAACGCCGCAGGCGGCCACGAGCACCAGGCTGAGTACCAACAGAAGCGCCTCGATCATCGGTCGACCCCCGCGGGCGCTTCCTCGCGCGTGGGTCGGCCGGAACTACACCCGGCATCTTCGGAGACTTTCATGATCCCTTCCGGTCGGTGCGGGGCGACCCGGCCCGCGGGCCTACCCCGTCACGCGGCAACAACGCGCTTCATAGCCCGTTCGTTTCACGATGACCTCTGGTCGGCGCACGGTCCAGACCCTGAGTGGGCCTCAGTAGAAGATCACCGTGTGGGCCAGCCGGCCAGCCGGTCCGGTGTCGTGGCCCGGCCCGGTACTGGAGAACGGTTGATCGGCGGGCGTGGGCCGGACGCGATGGTGAGGAACCGGACGCGCCGGTGAGAACAAGAGCCCTGGAGCCCGATATGACGGATCCCCGACGGTGTCACGGAGGGTAGCAGCGGGAAGGGATTGGGTGACATCACCGGGTGGCTTGCCGGCTCGCCGCGCGACGAGGAGGTCGTCATGCACAGGTCTCATGGGAGGGTTTTTCCGGTGGTACTCGCCCTGGCCGCGACGGCGATCCTCGTCGCCGGATGCGGCCCGGGCCCGGGCGGCGGCGGGGGCACCGCGGTGGCGGCTCCGGCGACGCCCGTGGCGGCCCGGTGCCGGACCGCTCAACTCGCTCTGAGCAGCATCGACCGCCAGGGAACCGCGGGCAGCGACTACGAACGGCTGGTCCTGACCAACATCGGTCACAGCCCCTGCGTGGTACGCGGATTCCCTGGCGTGTCGTTCGTGGACGCGGCCGGCCGGCAGGTGGGCGCGGCGGCGGAGCACACGGGGCCGGTGGGCGCGCCGGTGCGGCTCGTGCCCGGGGGCGCCGCGACGGCGGTCCTGCGCATCCTGCATCTCGGCGTGGCGGAAGGCTGCACACCTCCCTCGGGGACCGCGCCGGTCGCCGTGCTGCGCGTGTACCCGCCGGGGAACACCGAGGCGCTGCGGCTGACCGGCCCGGACACGCGGGCATGCCGGGATCCCGCCGTGCGGCAGCTCACCGTGGCCGCGTTCACGGCGTGACCGGGCCGGCTCCCACGGTGCCCAGGGCGATGCCGGTGGATCGGCCGGTGGAGGTCGGCCGGTGGAGGTCAGAGCCGTTCGATGATGGTGGCGTTGGCCAGGCCGCCGCCCTCGCACATCGTCTGCAGGCCGTAACGGCCGCCGGTGGCCTCCAGGTAGTTGAGCATCGTGGTGAGCAGGCGGGTGCCCGATCCACCCAGTGGGTGGCCCAGCGCGATGGCGCCCCCGCGCGGGTTGAGCTTCGCCGGGTCGGCACCGGTGTCGCGGGCCCACATGAGCGGCACGGGCGCGAACGCCTCGTTGACCTCGAAGGTGTCGATGTCGTCGATGCTCAGACCGGCGCGCTTGAGCGCCTTGCGGGTCGCCGGGATCGGCGCGGTCAGCATGAGCAACGGGTCATCCCCGGCGAGCGCGAACGTGTGGAACCGGGCCCGTGGCCGCAGGCCGAGCTCGTTCGCCCTGGTCTCGCTCATGATCAGGACGGCCGAGGCGCCGTCGGTCAGCGGGGAGGAGTTACCCGGGGTGATGTTCCAGGTGATTTCCGGGAAGCGGGCAGCGTACGCCTCGGTGTAGAAGGACGGCTTGAGCATCGCCAGCGTCTCAACGGTCGTGGTCGCTCGGACCGTTTCGTCCACGGTGTGCTGGGCTGTCGTGCCGTCCGGAAGGGTGATCTCGACCGGGACGATCTCCCCGGTGAAGTCCCCCGCCGCGGCGGAGGCCGCCGCGAGCTGGTGCGACCGCGCGGAGAAGATGTCCAGGTCCTCCCGGTTGATCTTCCATCGGGCGCTGACGAGCTCCGCGCCGATGCCCTGGTGGGCCAGGCCCTCCGGGTAGCGGGCGTGCAGGCTCGGGCCGTTGGGGTCCTTGCCGAGGGTGGTGGAGCCCATCGGCACCCGGCTCATCGACTCCACCCCGGCGGCGATGACGATGTCGTAGGCGCCGGCGAGCACCCCCTGCGCGGCGAAATGGGCGGCCTGCTGGCTCGACCCGCACTGGCGGTCGATCGTGGTGGCCGGCACCGACTCGGGGAACCCGGCCGCCAGCACCGCGGTGCGCCCGATGTTGACGGCCTGCTCGCCGGCCTGGTCGACACACCCGGCGATGACGTCGTCAACCAGCGCCGGATCAAGGTCGTTGCGGGCGATCAGTGCCTTCAGCACGGTGGCCAGCAGCTCCACCGGATGGGTTTCGGACAGCGCCCCACCCGGCTTGCCCCGTCCCGACGCCGTGCGTACCCCATCGACGATGACTGCGTTCTCCATGGGCTCTCCCTCGTCACAACCATCACACGTCACAATCATCACAATGACGGCGGATCGACCGTTGCCCTGCCCGTGTCGCCTACCCGTTGCCTGGTGCTTGCCTGGATCGACGCTACGGGCCACCCTCTTGATGGGTCAACAAGTGAACCGGAGGTCAGGGGGTCGGGGCCGGGCATCCCGTCGGATAACCGAGCGCATGTGTATAGTATCTCTCCGCTGCCGGATGTAGCGGGACGTACCGGCAGATGTTGGTCGCGATGAAGGAGCCGGGAGTCGCGAAATCGAGGCGGCGCGCCTGCGCCTGCGCCTGATGGGTGGTCCACAGGGTGGCCTTGAACTCGGCGGAGTGTTCACCCATCATCCGGGCGGCGAACTCGACCAGCGCGGCGTCGGCGTACTTGCTGGCGACGATGCCGTTCGGCACTGCGAGGGTCTGTGTCGGCTGGGACGGGATGATGTTGTAGTCACCCGGCTCGATAGCGGCCCTTGTGAAGACGTTGGCTCCGACATCGAGGTACTGGGAGTACCAGTCCCGCTGGATCGCCGATTGCTAGTCGTCGAGTGGCACGAATCTGATCTTCTGGTAGCTGTCGTTGTATTCCTGGACCGCCATCGTGGGAGCGCCCGCCGCCCACAGGACCGCGTCGGCGTGATCCGCACCGGTGGGATGAAGTTTCTGGAGAGCCTCGGCTATCCGGTTCCCGGTCACCGGACGGATGACGCAGCCCGCTCCTTTTACCCGGGTGATCTGACGGAACAGCACGGAGGCGATCTGGTGGGTGCCCGAGTCGAGCACTCCGCTTTCGACCGTCTTGCCGCACAGATCGTCCGCGCTATGAATGCTGGAGTTGGTCGGGACGATGAGCTGGAGAACGTCGTAGTAGATCTGGCCGACGAGGCGTA
>NZ_CDWRCK010000102.1:3118-14394 GCF_977927595.1 Frankia sp. CcWB3 | reverse complement strand
ACGGCCGTCCAAACGGCGGTGGGGTACTGTCGAAAATAAGAAAAGCTTTAATTTTCTCATACAAAGAAGTGCCATCCGATGCCTGTGAGACGGCGTCTCCTCCCCGGCGTGAAAGCGGCGCCGCGCCGCGGGCCCGGTAACGCCGGCGCGACGTCCCGGGCGGTGATCCTGCCGGCTGTTGCCCGGCGTCGATGGTTGACTGCCGCAACACGCCCCCGCCGGCATGGCCGGCGGCGACAGGTGAGGATCGAGACGATGGCCGACACGCAGGACCCGCGCAGACCTGGCTTCGACGTCAGGGCGGTCAACCAGACCGTGATCGCCGAGTACCGGGCGACTGGCGGCGCGTTGGAGAAGACGCTGCCCGGTTCCAGGCTGGTGCTCGTGACGACGACCGGACGGCGCAGCCGGAAGGAGCACACCGCCCCGCTGGGGTACGTCGTGGACGGCGGTCCCGGCCGCATCGTCGTCTTCGCGTCCAACATGGCCGCCCCGCGGCATCCGGACTGGTACCAGAACCTGACGGCCGAGCCGAAAGTCGTGGTGGAGCTCGGCACCGACCGATTCGAGGCCGAGGCGTCGACCGCCACCGGGGACGAGCGGCAGCGGCTCTACGAGGCACTGGTCGAGACGATGCCGGGAATCCGCGGCCACCAGGAGCAGGTGGAACGGGAGATCCCGGTGGTCGTGCTGGTCACGCTGCGGTGACCGGCCAGCGTTGGGCGCCCCCTTGGCTGCCCAGCGGTCAGCGACGGCGGAGCGGTCAGGGAGCCGCGTGCCGCGGGCGGGATCGCCGCCGGGTGGCGGCGGCGTCCCGGATCATGGCGACGATCGCGGCGGCGGCCTGGGGATGGCCGCTGCCGGCGCAGGCGGCCGACATCTTCGCCAGCCGTTCGGCGGAGATGAGCACCGGCAGCGCGTTCTCGAGCAGCCAGGACGCACTGAGCTCGGCGTCGTCGACGAGGAGACCACCGCCGGCCTCCACCGTCGGCAGCGCGTTGCGGCGCTGCTCACCGTTGCCGTGCGGCAAGGGGACGTAGACCGCCGGGAGCCCCACCGCGGCGAGTTCCGCGCACGTCATCGCGCCCGACCGGCACAGGGTCATGTCGGCCGCGGCATAGGCCGAGGGGATGTGGTCGAGGTACGGCCGCAGCTCGTACGGCGTGGGCAGGTCGAGGGGCAGCGCCGCGGCGACCTCGTCGAAGTTCTTCGGCCCGGTCGCGTGCAGCACCTGGATCCCGGCGGCGGCAAGGGGATGCGCCGCCGCCGTCATCACCTGGTTGAGCGAGCGGGCGCCCTGCGAGCCGCCGAAGACGAGCAGGGTCGGCCGGTGTGGGTCGAGCCCGTAGCGCGCCCGGGCGGCCCGCATCGCGGCCGGGGAACGGTCGAGGGTGAGGATCTCCCCCCGCAGCGGGATCCCGGTGAGCGTCGCGTCGCGCAGGGGCGTGCTCGGGTAGGATGTGGCGACGAACGGGGTGAGCCGGGCGCCGAGCCGGTTGGCCAGCCCCGGCAGCGGGTTCGCCTCGTGCACCACGATCGGGATGCCGCGGCGCCGGGCGGCGAGGTACGCGGGCGCGGACACGTATCCACCGAACCCCACGACCACGTCCGCCCGAACCCGGTCGAGGGTCTCCCCTGCCTGACGGATCGCGTCGAAGAACCGGGCGGGCAGCTTGAACACGGCCGGGGTGGGGCGGCGCGGCATCGGGACCTTCGGCACCGTCGCCAGCTCATGGCCCCGGGCGGGCACCAAGCGCGCCTCCAGACCGGTCGTGGTGCCGAGCAGGGTCAGCCGCACCCGGGAGTCGGTCGCCCGCAGCGCGTCCGCGACGGCGAGTGCGGGTTCCACGTGGCCGGCTGTCCCGCCGCCGGCGAGCACTACGCTTCGCAACATCGGTCAAGACGATGACACATCACGCCGTCTCCCGGGCAGCCCGGTCCCGGTCACCCGAGCCCGCACGCGGGATGATATGCGCCCCGACGAACGCCCCGACCCGGACTCCGGCATCGGACCCACCGGACCCGACCGCGCGCCGTCGACCGGTACGAGGCCGAGGTCCGGTCGGCGGCCCCGGCGGCCCCGGCGGCCCCGCCAGCGATGGCGGCGCCGGCCGGCCGCGGCGAGGCGCGCGGCGTGGCGTTCCTCGGCCCGTCGGGACAAGAACTCGGCCGCGGCCGGCTCGGACCGGGCGAAGGAGAGCAGCATGCCGAGGGCCGCGAGGGTCGGCAGCAACGCGGAGCCACCGAACGACACCAGCGGAAGGGTGACGCCGGTGATCGGCAGCAGACCCACGACGGCACCCATGTTGACCATCACCTGGACGAGGATCCAGGCGGTGACCCCTGCGGCGGCGAGCCGGACGAACAGCTCGTCACAACGGTGCGCGATCCGCAGTCCCGCGTATCCCAGCACGCCGAACAGACCCACCACCACCAAGCTGCCGACCAGCCCGAGTTCCTCGCCGATGATCGCGAGGATGAAGTCGGTGTGCACCGCAGGCAGTAACTGCGGCCACTTCTCCCGGGAGGCGCCGAGGCCCTCCCCCCACCAGCCGCCGGTCGACAGGGCATAGATGCCCTGCACAGCCTGGAAACCGTCGCCGTGCGCGTCGGCGAACGGATCGGTGAACGACAGCAGGCGCCGGATGCGGTAGGGCTCGACCACGGCGAGGACCGCCGCCGCGGCGGCCATCGATCCCAGGATCCCGGTGTAGAGGCGCATCGGGGTACCGATCACCCACAGCACGGTCAACGGCACGACGGTCACGCAGATCGCCCCGCCGAGATCCGGTTCGAGCAGCAGCAGCAGGTCGATGAACAGGAACACCGGGACCAGCGGAACGAGCAGGTGTTTGGGGTCGGACAGCAGCCGCCGTTTGCGGACCAGCAGATCCGAGCACCACAGCACAAGGGCGATCTTCGCCAACTCGCTGGGCTGGATCGTAATCGGCCCGACGACGATCCACTGACGGGCGCCACCGCGCACGCTGCCGATACCCGGGATGAGCACCACCATCAGCATCAGCACGGTCCCGAGCAACAACGGGTAGGCAAAGGCGCGGAAGACCCGCACGGGCAGCCGGGAGGCAACGGCGACCACCGGCAGACCGATCGCGACCCAGATCGCCTGCCGGATGAACAGCGTGTAGGAGGAGCCGGAGTCGGCGTAGGAGCGCACGCTCGACGCCGACAGGACCATGACCAGGCCGAGCACCAGTAGCAGACCGGCCGAGGACAGCAGCAGGTAGTAGGACGCCAACGGCCGGTCGAGCAGCGGCAGCCGTGCTTCGGCCCCGTCCGCCGCGCCGGTTCCCCCACCGGCGGAGTCGGGCTCGGCCGCGGAGCCGGTTCGCACGGCTTTGGGCCCTCGCGCCGCCCGCGCCGCCCGCGCGGGCCGCGCCGACGTCCCGGTGGACGGCGGCGACGACGCTCCCGACCCCGCCACGGTTACCCCTCTCGTGCGCGGACCGCCGCCGCGAACAGATCTCCGCGCGCCGCGTAGTCCCGGAACATGTCCATCGAGGCCGCGGCCGGTGCCAGGAGCACCGTGTCACCGGTGGTCGCGAACGCCGCCGCAGCCTTCACCGCATCGTCCATGCCGTCAGCCCGTTCCACGGGGACATCGGGGGCGTGTCGGGCGAGAGCGGCGGCGATCTCATCAGCGCAGCGCCCGATGAGGACCGCGGCGCGCAGCACCCGGCGCGCGTCGCGGACGAGATCGTCGAAGGCGAGGCCCTTGTTGAGGCCGCCCGCGATCCATACCACCGAGGGGTAGCCGGCCAACGACGCGGCAGCGGCGTGTGGGTTCGTCGCCTTGCTGTCATCCACCCAGCGGACCCCGTCGATGACGGCCACCTCGGCGTTGCGGTGGGCGCCGGGCCGGAAGGCGACAATCGCCGTGCCGATCGCGGCCGGGCCAACGCCCTCGGCGCGGGCGAGCGCGGCGGCGGCCAGCGCATTGGAGATCATGTGCGGGCTGGTCAGCGCGAGGTCGCGGACGGCGACCAGCCGCCCGCCGCCGAAGGCGTCGTCGACGAGATGGCCGTCGACGACGGTCAGGCCGGGCCGCGGCCGGGCCGCCGGGTCGAGACCGAACAGGACCCGCCGCCCCGGAGCGGCGGCGAGCAGGTCCGCGCTGGTGGCGTCGTCGGCATTGCCGATCGCGGTCGTCCCGGGACGACGCCAGATCCTCGCCTTCGCCGCCGCATAGGCCGCCGCGCCCCCGTGCCAGTCGAGATGGTCGGGGGCGACGTTGAGCACGGCCGCGGCGAGGGGGGCCATGGTGTGGGTGTAATGGAGCTGGAAGCTGGACAGTTCCACCGCGAGGGTCTCGTAGGGCGGCTCGGCGGCGACCGCGTCCACGATCGGGGTCCCGATGTTCCCGGCGGTGGTGGATCGCCGGCCACCGGCGGCGAGCATCGCGCCGAGCATCTCGGTGGTTGTCGTCTTGCCGTTCGTTCCCGTGACGGCGAGCCACCGGCTCCCACCCCGCCACCGCCAGGCGAGCTCCACCTCCCCCCAGACCGGGATCCCGGCGCCGGCCGCCCCGATGATCAGCGGGGCCGTCGGCGGGACGCCGGGCGAGGTGACGACCAGCGTGCTGTCCCCGGGATCGGCCGGCAGGCCGCCGAGGTCCACCTCGGCCCCGAGCGCCCGCAGCGTCGCGGCCGCACCCTGGTGACGTGGGGAGTCGTCGGCGTCGACGACCCGGACCCGCGCGCCGCGGGCAAGCAGTGCCCGAGCCGCGGCGAGCCCGGAGACCCCGATCCCGACGACCAGCACGGGCAGACCCGCCCAGGAGGTCGGGGTCGCGAGGTCGCCCGGGCCCTGGCCGTCGCCCGTCATGGCGTCAGCCACCTCCGTGGGAGAGGAACTCCGCGTAGAACAGGCCCAGGCCGAAGGCCACCGCGAGTCCCGAGACGATCCAGAATCGGATGATCACCGTCGTCTCGGGCCATTCGGCAAGCTCGAAATGGTGATGGATCGGCGCCATGTTGAACACGCGTTTCCTCGTCGCCTTGAAGAACGCGACCTGGATCATCACGGACAGGGTCTCGATGACGAACAGGCCGCCGAGGACGACGAGAAGCAACTCGGTCCGGCTGACGATCGCGATGCTGGCGAAGGCGCCGCCCAGCGCGAGCGACCCGGTGTCCCCCATGAAGATCTTCGCCGGGCTGGCGTTCCACCACAGGAACCCGAAACAGGCCCCCATCGCCGCCGCCGCGACCAGCGCGACGTCGAGGGGATCACGCACGAGGTAACAGCCCGCCTCGGCCGCGTGCGGCTCGCACAGGTTGCCGAACTGCCAGAAGGAGATGATGACGTACGCGCCGAACACCATCGCCGAGGTGCCGGCCGCGAGGCCGTCGAGGCCGTCGGTGAGGTTCACCGCGTTAGAGGTCGCGGCGATGATGATCCAGGCCAGCAGGGGAAAGGCGATGATGCCGACGGAGAAGCTCGTGTCCCGCACGATCGAGATGTACGTCGAGCCGGGGAGCAGCCCGGCGTCGTTCTTGAACCGGACGGCTAGCAGGCCGAAGACGATCGCGACCGCGGCCTGCCCGGTGAACTTCATCCGGGCGGTGAGCCCGAGGCTGCGCTGCTTACGAATCTTGATGTAGTCGTCCAGGAAGCCGACCAGGCCGAGTCCGGTCATCACCATCAGCACAAGCAGACCCGACGCGGTGAACCCGATACCGGTCACCAGGTGGGCCAGGAAGTACCCGGCCAGGGTAGCGACGATGATGACGGTGCCCCCCATCGTGGGGGTGCCCCGCTTGGTCAGATGGCTGGACGGCCCGTCCTCGCGGATCTCCTGGCCGTATCCCTGCCGGCGGAAGAGCCGGATCACCCAGGGTGTGCCCAGCAACGACACGACCAACGCGACCATGGCCGCGATAAGAACGCCTCTCACGCGTGCGTCACCCGCGCGGGTCCGCGTGTGTGGAGCCAGCCGTCCGCCGTCATGTCCCCTCGATCCCGGCGCCGAGGACGCCGAATCTGGTCACCAACGCCTCGGCGACGCGTTCCAGACCGAAGGACCGGCTGGCCTTGACCAGTACCACGTCGTCCGGTCCGGCCTGCGCGGCCACCAGGGCCACCGCCTCGTCGGCGTCGGTCACCTCCACCGACTCCCCATCCCAGGAGCCTTCCAGCGAGGCGCCCAGGTGGATGCGGCGGGCCGCCGGACCCACCGCGATCAGTCGATCGACCCCGAGGCGGACCGCGAACCGGCCGAGCACGTCGTGCTCGGCGGCGGCGGCGTCACCGAGTTCCCCCATCGGACCGAGCACCGCGAACGCCCGGCCCTTCCCCCGCATGCCCACCAACGCCTTCAGCGCCGCCCGCATCGACTCCGGGTTCGCGTTGTAGGCGTCGTTGACGACCACCACCCCGGCCGCAGTGGTGGTCACCTCCATCCGCCACCGGCTGCGCGGGCGGGCGGCGGACAGCGCCGCGGCGACCCGATCCGGGGACAGCCCCAACCGGATCGCGACGGCCGCCGCGGCCAACGCGTTCGGCACCTGGTGCGCGCCGGCGAGCCCGAGGGCCACCCGGTGGTGCTCGCCGTACGCCAGCAAGTCGAACGAGGCGCGGCCCAGCCGGTCGACATCGACGGCACCGGCCCGCACGTCGGCCCGTCCGCCCTCCCCGAAAGTGATCACTTCGGCCGTCGTCCGAGCCGCCATCGCCGCGACCAGCGGGTCGTCGGCGTTGAGCACGACGGCCTCGCTCGCGGCCTCGGCAAGCTCGCCCTTGGCCGCGGCGATCCCCAGCCGGCCGTCGGCGTACTCGCCCAGGTGGGCACTGCCGACGTTGAGGACCACCCCCACCGCCGGGCGGGCCACCGCGCAGAGGGTGACGATGTGCCCCGGGCCGCGGGCACCCATCTCCAAGACGACGAACGCCGTGTCCGGCTCGGTGCGCAGCAGCGTCAGCGGCAGTCCGATCTCGTTGTTGAACGAGCCGGGCGCGGCCACCGTCGGGGCGAGCCCGGCCAGCACGTCGGCGAGCAAGTCCTTGGTCGTCGTCTTGCCCGCCGACCCGGTCACGGCGACCACGGTGGCGGCGGCCAGGTCACGGACGTGCGCGGCGAGCGCGGCGAGCGCCGAAGGCGGATCGGGGACGATGACGGCCGGCGCGCCCACCGGCCGGGCGGCGAGCACAGCGGGCGCGCCGGCGGCGACGGCGGCGGCGGCGAAGTCGTGCCCGTCGACCCGGCTGCCGGCCAGGGCGACGAACAAGGCGCCGTCGCGGACCTCGCGGGAGTCGACGACGACCGAACGCACCGTGACGCCCGGGTCGGGCACCGCGTCGAGCCGGCCGCCGGTCGCCGATGCGACCTCGGCCAGGGTCAGCGGGATCATCTCCTCTCCACCGAGGAGAGCGCGGCGCGCAGGGCGACCCGATCGTCGAAGGGGGTCACCACCCCCGCCTGTTCCTGGCCCGGCTCATGACCCTTGCCGGCGACAACGACGGCGTCCTGAGGCCCGGCCTCGGCCACGGCGGCCGCGATGGCCGCGGCGCGGTCCGGTTCGACCAGGACCGTAGCCGTAGCCGAGTCCGTAGCCGAGTCCGTAGCCGACAGCGCCGTGACCCCGGCGAGCATCTGGGCGAGGATCTCCGCCGGATCCTCCGAGCGCGGATTGTCGTTCGTGAAGATCGCGATGTCGGCGAGTGTCGCCGCGGCAGCCCCCATCAACGGGCGCTTGCCGCGGTCGCGGTCGCCACCGCAGCCGAGCACGACGATGACCCTGCCCTTCACCAGCGGGCGAACCGTCTCTAGCAGCGTTGTGACCGCGCCCGGGGTGTGCGCGAAGTCGACCAGGGCCAGGAACGGCTGGCCGGCGTCGACCCGCTCCATCCGGCCGGGCACCCCGGGCAGGGAGCCGATCCCCGCCGCCGCCGTGGCCGGGGGGACCCCGACGGCGACGAGCAGCGCCAGCGCGCCGAGCGCGTTGGCGACGTTGAAGGCACCGGGCAGCGGCACCGACAGAGCCACCCGCAGCCCGTCCGGGCCCTCGGCGCGCAGCAGCGTGCCGGTCGGCCCGTAGGAGACGTCCCGGGCCGTCCAGTCGGCCGGCCCCTCGACGGCGAACGTGATCGCGCCGGGATGCCGTTCGGCGAGCCGGCGGCCCCACCGGTCCGCCACGCCAATCACCGCGACGGCGGTCCGGGCCGGGTCGAACAGGGACGCCTTCGCCACGAAGTAGTCCTCCATGGAGGAGTGGAAGTCCAGATGGTCCTGGCTGAGGTTGGTGAACACCGCCCCGGCGAAGTGCAGGGCGTCGGCCCGGTGCAGGGCCAGCGCGTGGCTGGACACCTCCATCGTGGCGGCCCCCACGCCACGCTCGACCATCGTGGCGAGCAGGGCCTGCAGGTCGCTCGCCTCCGGGGTGGTGCGGGCGGAGGCCAGCCGTTCGTCGGCGATCCGGGTCTCGATCGTGCCGATCAGGCCCGTGGTGTGGCCGGCGGCGCGCAGCCCGGCGTCGAGCAGGAAGGCCGTGGTCGTCTTCCCGTTGGTGCCGGTGACGCCGAGCAGGCGCAGCGCCGCGGAGGGATCACCGTAGATCCTCGCCGCCACCGGGGCGAGGTCGCGCCGTGGATCGTCGCTAACAAGCACCGGGACTCCCCCGGGGGGGCCGGCCGGCACGACCGCGATCCGGCGGGCGCCCTCGGCGTCGGTGAGCACGGCGACGGCGCCGCCGGCCACCGCGGCGGCCGCGAAGGCCGCACCGTGCGCGTGGGCACCGGGCAGTGCCGCGTGGAGGTCGCCCGGCCGGACCGCACGCGAGTCGTGGGTGACGCCGTGCACGATCACGTCCGTGTCCGTGTCCGCACGCATGCCCGACGGCGAATGTCCCGCATCCGCGAACGCCGCCGGCTCCGGGACGGGCGCCGCGGCCGCGAGCACCGCGCGCAGATCGGCGAGGCTACACGCGGGCGGGGCAGCCGGTCGAGGTGCCGGAGAGGTCACGGTCACGACCTTAGTGGGGGCGGGCACGGCCATCCCCACGGGCGCCCGAGCACGGCGGTGGTCCAGCCGGCCTTCCCCGCCCGCCACGTCCCGGCGCGGATCGCGATCATCTGTCCAGGTCGAGCAGGAGCGGTGCGGGCCTGGTGATCGGCTGTGGCACGCCGAGGGTGGTCAACGCGAAGGACATGACACGTTGGAACACGGGCGCGGCGACCTGACCGCCGAAGTAACCCTTCTTCGGGTTGTCCAGGACGATCTCCACCACCACCCGCGGATCATCCGCCGGGGCGAACCCGATGAACGAGGGAACGTAGCCCTGGTAACCGCCGTGCACCGGGTCGGGCCGTTTGGCGGTGCCCGTCTTGCCGGCCACCCGGTAACCGGGAACCTCGGCGAGCGGCGCCGTGCCCTCGTTCGTCGCCACCGCCTCGAGTATCCGGGTGAGCGTGGCCGCGGTCTGCGCGCTGACGACGCGCTGACCAGGCGGATGGGGAATCACCTTGACGACGCCGTCCGGACCGGTGATGGCGTCGACGAGCCGCGGGGTCACGCGAACACCGCCGTTCGCGATGGTCGCGTACACCGAGGCCATCTGGAGCGCCGTCGCCGACATGCCCTGCCCGTAGGAAATGGTGGCGGCCTGGCTGCCCGACCAGTCCCGGGCGGCCGGCAGCAGGCCGGTGCCCTCGCCGGGGAAGTTCAGACCCGTACCGGCACCGAGCCCGAACGAGCGCAGCGTCTGCTCCAGCCCGATCCGCCCGACCCGCTCGGAGATCTCCACGGTGCCGATGTTGCTGGAGCGGGCCAGGACGCCAGCGGCGGTGAGATGTTCGACGCCGTGTGGCTCGGAGTCCTCGATACGTACCCCGCCCCGGGTGATGGACGGCGGGATGGTCATCGGGGTCTCGGAAGTGATCAGACCGCGGTCCAGCGCCGCGGCCATCGTGATCACTTTGTTGACGCTGCCGGGCTCGTAGGCGTCCCGCGTGGACCGATTGCCCAGCGCCGGGGTGTCCCGGGCGGTGATGTTGTTCGGGTCGAACTGCGGCGAGTCGGCCATCGCGAGGATGTCCCCAGTGCGGGGCTCCATCACGACGACCATGCCGCCGTCGGCCTCGGAGGTATGGACCGCGTCGGCGATCGCGTTCTGAGCGTTCCACTGGATGTCCCGCTCGAGGGTCAGGCGCAGCGAGGAACCCGGGATCGGGTCCTTCTCGCGGCTCTGGCCCGAGGGGATCTCGATGCCCGCCGGGTTCGCCTCCAGCCAGCGAAGGCCGTCGGTACCGCGCAGCACCTTGTCATACGCCAGCTCCAGCCCGCCGCCGCCCTCGAGGATGTCACCATCGCCGTGCCGCATGAACCCGATGACGTTCGCGGCCAGTTCGCGGGACGGGTAGGTGCGTCCGCGTTCCTCGGTGATGCCGATACCGCGCAGCCCCAGGGCGCTGACCTTCTCCGCCACGTCCGGAGTGAGCCCGCGGGCAAGGTAGACGAACTTGATGTGGTCGGCCGGGTCGGTGGTGAGCCGTCTGCGCAACGCCTCGGTGCTGTCGTCGAGGACCGGCGCAAGCTTCGCGGCCGTCCCCGCGATGTCCCTGACGTTCGTCGGGTTCGCGTAGACGGCCCGCAGCTCGACGTGCTGCGCGAGCGTGTGGCCCGCCCGGTCGGTGATGGCGCCGCGCGCCGCGGGCAGCACGATGGTCCGCAGCCGCTGGGCCTCGGCCTGGGCCGCGTAGGTGGAGGCGGAGAAACCCTGCAGCTGGGTCAGGCGCAGCCCGAGGACGCCGAGGACCGCGCACATGAGCACGATGGACACCCGCAGCCGCCGGCGCGGGCTGCCCAGCCGGTAGGCGCGACGGACCCGGGGGTGCCGCGGCCGGCTGACCCGACCGGGACGCCGGGGCGCCGAGCCCGGCCGGCCCGCATACCGGCCGTCCGCATACCGGCCGTCGTGGTCCTCGTCGCCGTACTCGTCCGCACCGGGCCCGTCGCCGGCCCCCCGACCCGGATCGTCGACATCCCGCCGCAACCGACCACCATACACGGAGGGTGGCGGTAGAGGAACAAGGCGTAGCCGTCCGCGACCGCGCCGGGGGGAGCCCGGGGGCGTCGAGCTCACTGCCCGGCTCCGGCCTTTCCCGCCGCCCCGATCGCGGCACCACCGGCCGCCGGACCACTGGGCGCGGCACCGTCCGTCCCGGTGGCGGGAAGGCGGGCGTGGGCGGTTCCGCCGGCACCGGTGGTGCCACCCGCCGTCGCGCCGGCCGCTGGCTGACCGTTCTTCCCGGGACCGCCG
>NZ_CDWRCK010000102.1:2189-2700 GCF_977927595.1 Frankia sp. CcWB3 | reverse complement strand
CCGGACTCGGGCCGGGCGATGCGGGCACGACGATGAGGACGGATCCGCTGCCCGGTTCCCGGGTCAGGGTCCGGGAACCAGCGGGCAGCGGAGCGCCCGGCGGAAGGTATGCCGGTACCCCGCCGGGGATCATGCCGTAGCGGGAGGCCTGCGCGGCCAGCGACGCCGGATCGGAGAGCTGGTCGGCACGCACCGACAGCGACTGTTCCTCGTCCGCCAGCGCGGACGCCCGATTGCGCAGAGTGTTGGCCTGGAACGAGTTCTCCATCAACGCCAGGTTCAGCAGCAGCAGGCAGAGCAGACCAGCGGCCAGCAGGAGCAGCAGCAGCACGACGAAGGGACCCTTGCGGCCCCCGCCCGGCGCCGGCCGGACCACCGCGAGCCGCGCCCGGCGCGGCGCCCGGCGCGGCTGCGGGTCGATGGCCGGAGCGGTCGCGCCGGCCGAGCGGGCCGCGGGCCGCCCCGTCGAGGAGGTCGGGGCGCTTGTCGTCCGCCCACCGCCCCTTTGCCT
>NZ_CDWRCK010000102.1:0-1803 GCF_977927595.1 Frankia sp. CcWB3 | reverse complement strand
CCGCCCAGAGCCGGTCCGCCCGGGGGCGGAACGCCCGGCGCGGGAGAGCGGCTGCGCGGGAGCGGTCACGATGCGCCTCCGGTCGGTTTCCGGGTGTGGTCCGGGTTCGGCGCGGTACGTTCGACGGCACGCAGGCGGACGGAGGCCGCCCGCGGGTTCTCGGCCTTCTCGGTCTCGCTCGCCGGTTCCGCACCTCGGGTCAACCAGCGCAGCCTGGGGCCCGCGCCCTCGGGCACCACCGGCAGGCCCGGCGGGACCAAGGCCTCCGCATAGCCGCGCAGTTGCCGCTTGACCAGCCGGTCCTCGAGCGAGTGGTACGACAGGACGACGAGCCGGCCGGACACGGCCAGCGCGTCGAAGGCCGCGGGCAACGCCCGGGCGAGCACGTCGAGCTCGGCGTTGACCTCGATACGTAACGCTTGGAAGGTACGTTTCGCCGGATTGCCGCCGGTCCGCCGGGCCGGCGCCGGGATGGCGTCGCGTACCAGGTCGGCGAGCCGCGCCGAGGCGACGAACGGGGCGACGGCCCTGGCCTGGACGATCGCACCGGCGATGCGGCGGGCGAAGCGCTCCTCGCCGTATTCCCGCAGGATGTGGGTCAGCGCGTCGGCATCGTAGGTGTTGAGGATGTCGGCGGCCGTCCTGCCCCGCGTCTGGTCCATCCGCATGTCCAGCGGCGCGTCCCGGGAGTAGGCGAACCCACGGTCGTCCGTGTCCAGCTGCAACGACGACACGCCGAGGTCGAACAGGACGCCCTGCACCACCGGATGACCGAGCCGGTCCAGGATCTCGGCCACCTCGTCGTAGACGGCGTGGACAAGCTCCACCCGGCCGGGGGCGAGCCCGTGCAGCCGCTCACCGCTGCGCTCCAAGGCGTCGGGGTCGCGGTCGAGCCCCACCAGCCGTACGTGCGGGAAGGCCGTGAGCACAGCCGCGGCATGCCCACCGAGACCCACCGTCGCGTCCACCACGATCGCTCCGGATACCCGCAGGGCGGGGGCCAACAAAGTCAGTACACGGTCGGTCAGCACAGGCGTATGTGTGGCGTTCAGTGCTGAGCCTCCCTCGACCGCTCGTGGACCTCGTCTTCAGATGTACTGACGGGCATGGGGGCTTCATCGGCGGAAGCCACCGGGCGGCGGGCCCGGGTCGGGTGACCGAGGTCGACCGCCCTCGCGTACGTCCCGGATGCCGGCCGCCGGGGAAGGGACAGCCGGAAGGGACGGTGCGCGTGGCGAGCCCGCGGAGCACCCGGATCCATGAACCCGGGGCAGCTCAGATCACTCCGGGCAGGACCTCCTCGGACAGCTCGGCGAAGCTCTCCTCCTGGCTTTCCAGGTAGGTCTGCCACCGCTGGGCATCCCAGATCTCAATCCGAGTGTTGGCCCCATTGACCACGCAGTCGCGCATCAAGCCCGCGTAGGACCGCAGCGGAGCCGGAATCGTGATCCGCCCCTGCCGGCCCGGCACGTCGTCCGCGGCCGAGGAGAAAAACACCCGACTGTAGTCACGCAATGCCTTTGCGGTAACCGGAACAGTGCGGAGGGACTCGCTGATCCGGGTGAACTCCGCCATCGGAAAGACGTACAGGCAGCGTTCCTGCCCCTTGGTGATCACAAGACCCCCCCTCCCACTCGTCACGGAATTTCGCGGGCAGCGTCAGCCGCCCTTTGCCGTCGAGCCGCGGCGCGTGGCTGCCGAGAAACACCGGCAACCTCCTCGCCACCGCGAGGAAGACAACGACAGGTCACCCCGCGACGGTCACCCGTAAGCTGCTGTCCCCCACTGCGCGCCACTCTACCC
>NZ_CDWRCK010000101.1:0-13686 GCF_977927595.1 Frankia sp. CcWB3 | reverse complement strand
TCGGGTTGGAGTACTAGCCGCGTTGGGCGGACCGGGGCAACGGACCGGGGCAACGGAGGCCGTCGGGGACCGTCGGTCAAGGAACAGTCAAGGAGCACCGGAACCGCCTGGACGACGCGCGGCCGGCCCGGGTCGGGCGAAAGGCTGCTATCGAGGCAGTCGACGTTAGGTTAGCTGGCATAATGATCGTTGAGGACGGGCACCGGGAGGTCGATGATGGGTGACCACCACGCGGAACTGACCGGCCTGTTGCGCGAGTGGCTCCCCCGGCAGCGATGGTTCGCCGGGAAGGGCAGATGCGGGGGCGGCCTGCGGATCCGCCACGACGTCATGGTCTTCGAACCGCTACGGCTGCTCGTCGTCGACGTCGACTACGACCACGGCCCGTCGGACCACTACCAGGTTCCGGTGGTCATCCGCTCGGACGCGCCCTTCGGCCACGAGGGCTTTCTGATCGGCGAGAGTGCCGGCGGCCTGGTCTACGACGGCCTGCACGACCCCGATGGCAGCTCGGCCCTGCTGAGCTTCCTCCGCCGGTCGACACACCGCGACGGCCTCGTCGCCGAGGCGCTGGAACCACTGGGCATCCTGCCCGCCCACACCGTCGGCGCCGAGCAGTCCAACACCTCGATCGTCTACGGCGACGCCTACATCCTCAAGGTGTTCCGGCGGCTCTGGCCGGGCGTCAACCCCGATCTGGAGGTGACCCGGGCGCTGGCGGAGGCGGGCAGCACGCACGTGGCCCGCCCCGTCGCCTGGTACTCCGGCCGGGTCGACGGGACACCGACCACCTTCGGATTCCTCCAGGAGTACCTGCGCAGCGGCACCGAGGGCTGGCGGCTGGCGCTGGCCAGCGTGCGCGACCTGTACGCCGAGGCTGACCTGCACGCCGACGAGGTCGGCGGCGACTTCGCCGCGGAGGCCGAGCGGCTGGGTACCGCCACCGCCGAGGTGCACGCCGACCTCGCCCGGACGCTGCCAACGAGGCTCGCGACCGCCGACGCCCTGCGGTCCCTGGTGACCTACCTGCATGGCCGGCTGGACGCGGCGGTCGAGGCCGTCGCCGAGCTGCGTCCCTTCGAGGCGGCGATCCGCAAGAGCTACGACGAGGTGACGGGGACGTCGGCGCAGGCCGTCCATCCCCGGCCCTTCCAACGGCTGCACGGCGATCTGCACCTGGGTCAGGTCCTGCGGGTCGACTCGGGCTGGGTGCTGTTCGACTTCGAGGGGGAGCCGGTCCGCCCGGTCGCCGACCGCGTGGGGCTGGAGTCGCCGCTGCGCGACGTCGCCGGGATGCTGCGCTCGTTCGACTACGCGGCCCGGTCGATGCTGCTCGAACGCGGTGACGAGCCGTCGTTGGCCTACCGCGCCCAGGAGTGGGCAGATCGCAACCGGGAGGCGTTCTGCCGGGGCTACGGTGCCGCGGCCGGCCGCGATCCTCGTGAGGATGCCGTGGTGCTGCGTGCGTTCGAGCTCGACAAGGCCGTGTACGAGATCCTGTACGAGGCCCGCCACCGACCGGGGTGGATCGGGATCCCGCTGTCCTCGGTGGGACGACTGACCCGGTCCAGCCCGTCGGCGGGGTGAGCCACGGCCCGCCCCGGGCCGCGGCGGCCGCCCGGCAGCGGTACCGGCGCCCGGGCGCGGATCAGCCAGAAGACCCGACAGAAGACCCGAAAAAATCATCGCGCAGAGAGGCAGGGGTGTCCCAGTGAACAACGGCGACGTCAACAACGGCACGGCGCGGACGGGACGCCTGGCCACCGGGCTCGCCCCCGACCGACCGAACCCCGGAGGGGTGGATACCGCCGTCCGCAACGGCGGTGGCCGGGTGGCGCTGGCGGACTGCGACGCCTCGTCCGCCGCCACCCAGCCTGGACAGACCGCCGACGATCCCGCCGTGCCGTCGGCCCCGCCCGCGGCCCCGCCCGCAGTCGCGGTCGCCCCTTCGGTCGGCCTGCCCCACGACGGCCTGGAGCGGGACGGCCTGGAGCGGCTGGTCAGCGGGGCGCAT
Source organism: Frankia sp. CcWB3 (assembly GCF_977927595.1). Lineage (NCBI taxonomy): Bacteria > Bacillati > Actinomycetota > Actinomycetes > Frankiales > Frankiaceae > Frankia > Frankia sp. CcWB3. Next base: position 11,672 of record NZ_CDWRCK010000101.1, on the reverse strand, counting down.
CACGACCCGCACGCGCTGCTCGGGGCGCACCCGCATCCCGGTAGCGACGCCACGGTCGTGCGGGTGCTGCGCCCCGATGCGAGGGCCGTGACCGTCCTCGTCGGGCCGGCCCGGTACCCGGCCACCCGGCTGCACAGCGGCGGGGTGTTCGGCGTGGCCGTGCCGGGAGTGCTGCCCGACTACCGCATCGAGGTGACCTACCCGGACGGCTCGTACCTCGTCGACGACCCCTACCGGCACCTGCCCACCCTCGGTGAGATGGACCTCCATCTGATCACCGAGGGCCGGCACGAACAGCTCTGGAAGGTGCTCGGGGCACATCCGCGCGCGCTGACGACGCCGGGCGGCGCCACGGTCACCGGGGTCAGCTTCGCCGTGTGGGCCCCCTCTGCGCGGGGGGTTCGGCTCGTCGGCGACTTCGACTTCTGGGACGGGCGCGCCTTCCCGATGCGCTCGCTCGGCCGCTCCGGGATCTGGGAGCTGTTCGTCCCCGGCGCCGGCACCGGCGCCCGGTACAAGTACGAAATCCTCGGCTTCGACGGGATCTGGCGGCAGAAGGCGGATCCGCTGGCGTTCCACACCGAGGTGCCGCCGGCCACCGCGAGCGTGGTGTTCGCCTCCGACTTCACCTGGAATGACGGCGCGTGGCTCGACCGGCGGGCCCGGACGGCTTGGCGCACCGAGCCGGTGAGCGTCTACGAGGTCCACCTGGGCTCCTGGCGGCGCGGGTTGTCCTACCGGGAACTCGCCGAGGAGCTGACCGCGTACGTCGTCGAGAACGGCTTCACCCACGTGGAGATGCTGCCCGTGGCCGAGCATCCCTTCGGCGGCTCCTGGGGCTACCAGGTGTCGGCCTACTACGCCCCGACGGCCCGCTTCGGCAGCCCCGACGAGTTCCGCCACCTTGTGGACACGCTGCACCGCGCCGGCATCGGGGTGATCGTCGACTGGGTGCCGGCGCACTTCCCCCGGGACACCTGGGCGCTGGGCCGCTTCGACGGCACCCCCCTGTACGAACATCCAGATCCACGCCGCGGTGAACAGCCCGACTGGGGTACCTACGTCTTCGACCTGGGCCGCCCCGAGGTACGCAACTTCCTCGTGGCAAACGCCCTGTACTGGTTCGAGGAATTCCACATCGATGGACTACGCGTCGACGCGGTCGCCTCGATGCTGTACCTCGACTACTCCCGGCCGGAGGGTGGCTGGCTGCCCAACATCCACGGCGGCCGGGAGAACCTCGATGCCGTCTCGTTCCTGCAGGAGACCAACGCCACCGTCTACCGCCGTTTCCCGGGCGCAATGATGATCGCGGAGGAGTCGACCGCGTGGCCCGGGGTCACCCGCCCCACCCACCTCGGCGGCTTGGGCTTCGGCTTCAAATGGAACATGGGGTGGATGCACGACACCCTCGACTACAACTCCCGGCTGCCGATCCACCGCATGTACCACCACCATCAGATGACCTTTTCGATGGTGTACGCATACTCGGAGAACTTCATCCTGCCGTTCAGCCACGACGAGGTGGTCCACGGCAAAGGTTCACTGCTACGCAAGATGCCCGGCGACCGCTGGGCACAGCGCGCGAACCTGCGGGCGCTGCTCGCCTACATGTGGGCGCATCCCGGCAAGAAGCTGCTCTTCATGGGCTGCGAGTTCGCCCAGGACAACGAGTGGAACGAGTCTGCGTCCCTCGAATGGCCCCTGCTGGACGATCCCGCCCACGCCGGTGTCGCGGACCTCGTGCGCGACCTGAACGGGCTCTACCGGACGATCCCGGCCCTGTACCAACACGACGCCAACCCGGCGGGCTTCTCCTGGATCGACGCGAACGACGCGGAGAACAACGTCTTCTCGTTCCTGCGCTGGTCGGGCGAGGACCCGGCGGGCGGCGTGCTGGCCTGCGTCGCCAACTTCGCCGGCATCGGGCACGAGGGCTACCGCATCGGGCTGCCGTTCCCCGGACGCTGGCGCGAGATACTCAACACCGACGGGTACCGCTACGGCGGCGGCAACATCGGCAATCTCGGCTCAGTCCAGGCTGTCGAGGAGCCGCATCACGGTCTCGACGCCTCGGCAACCCTGACGCTGCCGCCCCTCGGGGCCATCTGGCTCTCCCCGCACCGGACGCCGTTCGGGGTTTCTGCCGGCCAGTGAATGTGGGGACCTGAGCACGGTCTGCGGTCCCTGGACCGTGCCTGGCTCCCCACAACCCGACTACCGTACGCTCAGAAGAGGGCGGCTGCCAGGGAGCGTCGGGCCGGGGCCACCGCGGGCTCCTCGTCACCCAACGCCTGGAACAGCCCGACGAGGTGCGCTCGGGCCCTTTCCCGCTCCGGCCCCGCCGTCCGGCGGACGACCTCGACGAGACCAGCGAGGGCCCCGGCCACGGCTCCCTGCGCGATGCCCAGGTCAGCCGCGGCGACCGCGGCCTCGACGTCGTCCGGATTCGCCGCCAGCCGGTTGCGGATGTCCACCGGATCGTACCCACGCACCCGGCGCAGCAGTTCGGCCCGCGCGAGCCCGGTCAGGGCCTCGGGATCCGCGGGCGCCTCGGTGAGCCGGATGCGATAGGACTCGACCGCGGTGTCGAAGTCGCCACGGGCAAGCGCCGCCTCGGCCGCCGCCACATGTGGGTCACGGGCGGGACCGCCCGCGGCTGCCGCGCCCGGGACTCCGCCCATCGCCTCGTCGACCAGGGAGAGCAGCTGATCGAGCCAGCTCCGCACCTCCCGTTCGGGCACGGCGCCGGTGAACTCCCCGATGATCCGCCCGCCGATCACCGCCTTCACCGCGGGGATGCCCTGCACGCCGGCGGCCTGCGCGAGGCCCGGGTTCGCATCGACGTCGATCTTGGCGAGGATCCACCGGCCGCCGTCCACCGCGGCGAGCTTCTCCAGGATCGGGCTGAGCTGCTTGCACGGGCCGCACCAGGAGGCCCAGAAGTCCAGCACTACGGGAACCTGCATCGACCGGCTGACCACGTCGGTGGCGAAGCTCGCCTCGGTGACGTCGATGACCACGGGCCCGGCTGGCGCGCCGGGACGGGCGTCCGGCGCGGCCGTGGCGGCGCTACTGGCGGGGGGAGGCGGGGTCGCCGGCTTGGGGTCGAGCGGGACGGCGCCGGCGAGGCGCAGACCGCCGAGGCTTTCGGGCAGACGTCCCGCGCCTCCCGCGCCTCCCGCACCGCGCGGCGATCTGGATGGGACTGGTGGCCTACGTTGCATGCCTCCATCGTGGCATCTGCTTCCGGTCCGTGGACTCGGCACCGGACGACTTTCCCGGTCCTCATGTCCGCCTCGCCCAGGGTCAGACCCAGATCCCCAATCCGGGCCTGCGGGCAGCGGCCGGCAGGCAGCGGCCGGCGGTCAACGATCAGTGACGTCCGTGCCGGTCTCGTCCCCGGCCAGCAACCGGTCGACCGCGGCGACCTTCGTGTGCAGAGCGTCGGTGACTCCCGGGCGAAGATCGGCCTTCAGCACCAGACTCACCCGGCCAGCGCGGGCCGAGACCGCCTCGGTGGCCCGGCGGACGACGTCCATCACCTCGTCCCACTCGCCTTCGATCGTGGTGAACATGGCGGTCGTCTCATGGGGCAGCCCACTGGCCCGCACCACCCGGACCGCCTCGGCGACCAGATCCGCGACCCCCTCGCCCTGACCGATGGGCGTGACACTGAAGGCAACAAGCATGCGGTCAGACTTATCACGACAGTCCGCTCACCGCGCGTCGAACAACGCAGGGCCACTACCCTGCTACGCCGATGCACCGAGGTCGTCGGTAAGCTATTTGCATGTCACGAAACGTCGCGGGAAAACCGGCCGGCGATCCAGTTGAGCAAACCCGGGACAACGGTCTCTGACGGTACGCCCTACCATTGCCCGCCGTGGGGTGGAAGAAGACGGATAACGAGGCGTAGGTGGGGTCACGCATCTTGCTCGACGCGCTGACGGACCTGGCTGTGGTCATCGGCGCGGATGGTCGTGTCACCGACATGGGTGCCGCCGCCCGTGCCTTCCTCGGTGACCGGGTTCCCCGCGTCCCCCATCTGCGCGACCTTGTCGACGTCGTCGACCCCGCGTTCCGCCTCGCTCTCGGTGAGGCGGTGACGACCGCGCTGGGGCGGACCGGGCAGTGGCGTGGCTCGGTGGGACTCGTCGACCTGGCCGGGGCCACCGTGCCCCATCACGTGACGGTCCGGGTCGACCCGGAGGGCGGGCTGGTCGTCGTCGCTCGGGACACCAGCGACCAGCGCGCCCGCGAGGTCGCCGAGAACGAGTCACGGGCCAAGGACGAACTGATCGCCCGGCTCGGCCACGAATTGCGGACCCCGCTGAACGCCATGCTGGGCTTCGCGCAGCTGCTGGAACTCGAACCGCTCACCCCCGACCTCCACGACGACGTCGAGCGGATCATCACCGGTGGCCGCCACATGCAGGCGTTGATCGATGACGTGCTGGACCTAGCCAGGCTCCGCGCGGGCCGAGGGGACATCAACAAGGGGCCGGTCAACGTCCTCGACATCGTCCAGGGCGTGGTGGAGCTCGTCGAACCGCTCGCGGCGCAGCGCAGCATCCGGCGGGTGATCCATCCGGCGCTGCCGCTCGTCGCCGACGCGGACCGCCGCCGCCTGTGGCAAGTCCTGCTTAACCTGGTCGGTAACGCGCTGAAGTACGGCCGGGAGGGCGGCAGCGTGCGCGTCGGCATCGTGCCCATCACCGGCTCGCGGATCCGTATCGAGGTCGAGGACGACGGCGCCGGGCTCTCCCCCCGGGCGATCGACCGACTGTTCCGGCCCTTCGAGCGCCTCGGCGCCGAGCGCAGCGGAATCGAGGGCAGCGGGCTGGGCCTCGCCCTGTCCCACGCCCTGGTCACGGCGATGGGCGGGGTGCTTACCGTCGCCAGCCGGTACGGCGTGGGAAGCGTGTTCGCCGTCGTGCTCGACGCGGTCGACCTGCGTTTCGAGGATCTCGATGATGACAGCGGGTTCGGAGGCAGTTACGGTGGTCTCCCCTATCGCTCCGGCGAGTCCGGCACGGTCGCCCTCGGCCGTCCTCCCGCACCCGGCGGCCTGCGGGTCGTGCACGTCAGCGGCGATCCCGCCCTGCGTTCCCTGGTCGCCGAGACCCTCACCGATTTCCTGGCCGCGGACACCGTGACCGTTCCCCGCGCCGGTCTCGCCCTCGACGCGGTGCGGGGGGCCCGGCCGGCGTTCATCCTGCTCGACCGGGACCTGCCCGACACGACCGCGGCCGAACTGCTCGCCCAGCTCGCGGCGGACCCGACCGCCGGCGTCATCCCGGCCCTGGTCCTCAGCGAGGACACCGACCCCCGCGAGCGGGCGCACCTGCGCCGAGCCGGCGCCGTGGACGTCCTGAAGATCCCGCTGGATCCCGGCGCCCTAGTCGCCGCGGCAGCCGCGCTCACCACCGCGATGACCGCCCCGAGCTGACCTGACCGGGCCGCCCCGAACGGCGCTTTAGGCGGGGAAGAGCTCGAAGTCCAGAAAGTCGAAGCCAGGCGCCACCACGCAGCCGACCAGAACGTGCTGTCCGTCGCGCGGGGCCGCGGTCTGCCATTCGCCGGCCGGCACGACGAGCTGCGGCGCCTGGCCCGCGGCCAGATCGGGTCCGAGGATCCGCCGGTCGGCGGCGACCGGCACCCGGCCCGACCCGCCGAGGGTGAGATGGATGGCCCCACCGCCCTGCCAGAGCCAGATCTCGGCCGAGGCCACCCGATGCCAGCGGGACACCTCTCCCGGACGCAGCAGGAACAGGATGGACGTCATGACGGGGCGCCAGCCGCCATGTGCATCGATCTGGTCTGGACTGGCCCAGGTCCGGCGGTACCAGCCGCCCTCGGGATGTGCTTCGAGACCGAGCTCCCGCACCAAGTCGCCGGCCGGCGTCGCGGGGTCGTCGATGCGGGTCATCCCGGGAGCCTCCCCGAGGCCGGCCGTCACGCTGGAACGCGCAGCACCAAGGCGTCTCCCTGGCCGCCGCCGCCGCAGAGACCGGCGGCGCCGATCCCGCCGCCGCGGCGCTTCAGCTCGTTGGCCAGGGTCAGGGCAATCCGGGCACCGGAGGCTCCGACGGGATGACCGATCGCGATCGCGCCGCCGTTGACGTTGGTGATCTCCGGGCCGATCCCGAGGTCGTGCATGGACTGGATGACGACCGCGGCGAAGGCCTCGTTGATCTCGACGAGGCCGAGATCGGCCGGGGTGAGCCGCTCCTTGGCCAGCACCGCGAGGATGGCGCGCGAAGGCTGGGAGTGCAGGGAGGTGTCCGGACCGGCCACGAAGCCGTGGTGACCGACCTCCGCGAGGATCGGCAGGCCGAGCTGTTCGGCCTTCGCCCGGCTCGCCACGATGACGGCGGCGGCGCCGTCGGAGATCGGCGACGACGAACCCGCGGTGATCGTGCCGTTGCCGTCGAAGGCCGGCCGCAGCTTCGCGAGCACCTCGGCGGTGGTGTCGGGACGCACGCCCTCGTCCTGGTTGACGGCCAGCGGCTCGCCGCGGCGCTGCGGCACCGCGACCGGGACGATCTCGTCCTCGAACAGCCCGTTCTTGATGGCGGCGGCGGCCCGCTGATGCGACTGGGCGCCGAACTCGTCCTGCTCGGCCCGGCTGATGCCGAGCCCCGCGTTGTACCGCTCGGTGCTCGCCCCCATCGCGATCTGGTCGAAGGCGCAGAACAGCGCGTCGTGCTCGGTGGCGTCGAGCAGCTCGGCCCGGCCGTACTTCACCCCGGAGCGCAGCGAGCGCAGCAGGTGCGGGCCGCCGGTCATGGACTCCATCCCACCGGCGACGACAAGGTCGAACTCCCCGCTGGAGATGTACGTGTCGGCCAGGGCGATCGCATCAAGGCCGGACAGGCAGACCTTGTTGATCGTGATGGCGGGCACCGACAGCGGGATGCCGGCAGCGACCGCCGCCTGCCGGGCGGTGATCTGGCCCGCGCCGGCCTGGATCACATGCCCCATGATCACATAATCGACCGCGTCACCGGACAGGCCGGCCCGCGCGAGGGCACCCGAGATCGCGATGCCACCGAGATCCGTCGCGGTGAAGCTCTTCAGCGCGCCCGACAGTCTCCCGAACGGTGTCCGCGCTCCAGCCACGATCACGGAACCAGGCATGGATGCCTCCTCATCTCCAGGAAGATCTTTGGGGCGGGCCGGGACGGCGCCGGCACACGGCCTGCGGTGGCGTCGTCTCGTGGCGGCAGCCCCGAGAACAGCCGTCCCTGACACGATAACGTGATCATTCCCGAGATGCCCGGCCACGATTCCGGTCCCCAAGGACAAAAACACCTAGCCGGACCCGCGGGACGGCCAAGAGAAGCGGACCGTCAGGACAGCTGGCCGCAGGCTGCCACGAATGGCGAGGTGGCCGGGTCCGCCGGCAGGCGTACCTGGTCGGACCGGCTGTCCTGGGCGGCCAGGCCCTCCGGGGTCAGCGCCAGGATGGTCGTGGCCACGGTGAACAGCGAACCGTCGGTCGAGGTCCCGCTGTTGATCCGCAGGGCCCGGTCCATGCAGCGGAACCCGGCGCCGACGTTGCCCTGGACCCCGGCGGCGAGGGTGAGCTGAGCCGGCAGCTGGACGGGGGCCAGCGTGTCGAGGCTGGCGTAGCGCACCAGCGCGTAGTTGTCCATCCCGCTCCTCGACGTGGTCTGCACCAGGATCTCGCCGAACCCGTTGGCGTCGATGTCGACGACCGTGTGGTGCAGGGGCACCACGATCGCGCCCAGGTCGACCTGCCCGACAGTTCCGTCCCGGGAGAACACGACCTCGAGTTTGCTCCCGGTCGCCCGCACCTGGTCAGAACGGCCGTCGCCGTCGACGTCGCCCGCCACCGCCGGCTTCACGACGGCCGTCGGCAGCTGGGGGCTGCCCTGGGTCGCCGTCGCCGGGCTGGCTGACGGGCCGGCCGTGACGGGCGGGGAGGGCACGCTGGTGGTCGGGAGGACGGTCGGCGAGGTAGTCGCCGACCAGGTCGCCGCTCCCCCTCCGGACCCATCGCCGGCCCTGGTGGAACGGCCGGTGCCGCCGGTCGAGGAGGCGACGGGTGTCCGGCTCGGCCCCGTCACGGGTGCGGTCACGAGCGGCGGGACGGCCGGCTCGACGAGCTCGTTGCTCGGCGGAGGGGGCCGCAGCGCCACCACGGCGAGCCCGATGATCGCCGCCATGACCATCCCGCCCGCCGTCATCAGCGGCAGACGCCACCGGCGCCGACGGTCGATCCCGGCACGGATCTGCCGGTAGGCGTCCGGCGAGGGCCGGATGGGCTCCACCGCCTCGGTGAGCAGGCGGGCGAGCTCCTCCGGTTCCAGACCACTCACCGCAGGCCCTCCAGCTTGCCGCTCAACGCCGACAGCCCCCGGGAGGTGTACGCCTTGACGGAACCGACACTGCAGCCCATCACCGCCGCGGCGTCCGCCTCGGACATGTCGGCGTAGTACCGCAGCACCACCGCCTCCCGCTGCCGGCGGGGCAGCTCGCGCAACGCCTGGATGACCGCCGCCCGTTCGACGAGGGAGTAGGCGCCCTCCTCGGCGCTCGCGGCGTCGGGCATCGGCTTGGGAGCGTGTTTGAGAGCGACGAGTCGACGACGCAGTGTCGAACGTGCGAGGTTGACGACGGTCTGCCTGAGATAGGCCAAGGCCTTGTCCCGGTCCTGGAGCCGTCCCCAGGCCGCGTGGACGCGGATGTAGGCGTCCTGCACAACCTCCTCGCAGAGGCCGAGGTCGTCAAGTAGTAACGCTGCAAGACGAACTAATGACCGATAGTGTTCGGCGTACAACGCGGCCAGGGCGGCATCGGCGTCCCGCGCGACATCGCTACGGGCGGCGTCGCTCCGTGCAGGCACGGGCCGCCACCCTTCCACGACAGTCATGGGCGCGATCACACCCAGTTGGACGCGTACCGAGCACTCGAAGTTGTCCCAAAAGTTCTATCGCGTCGCGCACGAAACAGACAGCCTCCACATCCCGCGACCCCGCCTCCCACCTATGGGTAACATCTGCCGTCTATCCGCCACCAGCACCAGCGTCCTACCGGAGGCCGACCGTGAAGGACATTCTCGAAGCGATCATTGCCCAGAGCCCTCCGTCGCCCGCCCGGCGGGCGGAGTTCGCTTCCCTCCCGGTCCCCCAGTCCTACCGCGCCATGGTCGTGCGCCGGGACGAAATCGGGATGTTCGAGGGCGTGCCGTCCCGGGACAAGGACCCCCGTCGCTCCCTGCACGTGGACGACGTGCCGACCCCGGAGCTCGGTCCCGGCGAAGCCCTCGTCGCGGTCATGGCCTCTTCCGTGAACTACAACACGGTCTGGACGTCGATCTTCGAGCCGATCCCCACCTTCAACTTCCTCGAGCGATACGGCCGAACCTCTCCGCTTGCATCCCGTCACGACCAGCCTTACCACGTCGTCGGCTCGGATCTGGCCGGAGTTGTGCTACGGACAGGGCCCGGCGTACAGGCCTGGTCCCCCGGGGACGAGGTCGTCGCCCACTGTCTGTCCGTGGAACTCGAACGTCCCGACGGCCACAACGACACGATGCTGGATCCCGAGCAACGAATCTGGGGATTTGAGACGAACTTTGGTGGACTCGCCGAGCTCGCCCTGGTCAAGACCAACCAGCTCATGCCGAAACCCGCGCACCTGACCTGGGAGGAGGCGGCCGCACCCGGTCTGGTCAACTCGACTGCGTACCGCCAACTGGTCTCGGTCAACGGCGCGAACATGAAACAGGGCGACGTCGTTCTCGTCTGGGGCGCGTCCGGGGGCCTGGGCTCCTACGCCACCCAGCTCGTGCTGCGTGGCGGGGCCATCCCGGTCTGCATCGTCTCCTCGCCGGAAAAAGCCGACATATGCCGCTCCCTCGGCGCCGAACTGATCATCGACCGCGCCGCCGAGGCCTATCGGTTCTGGAGCGACGAACACACCCAGAACCCCCAGGAATGGCAGCGGTTCGGCAAGCGCATCCGCGAGCTCACCGGCGGCGACGACCCCGACATCGTCCTCGAACACCCGGGCCGGGAGACCTTCGGCGCCTCCGTCTATGTGACCCGCCGCGGCGGAACCATCGCCACCTGCGCCTCCACCAGCGGTTTCCAGCACGAGTACGACAACCGGTACCTGTGGATGAACCTCAAGCGCATCGTCGGCTCGCACTTCGCCAACTACCGGGAGGCCTGGGAAGCCAACCGGCTCATCATGCGCGGGATGATCCATCCGACCCTGTCCCGGGTCTACCCGCTCACCGAAACGGGGCAGGCCGCCTACGACGTGCACCGCAACGTCCACCAGGGGAAGGTGGGCGTGCTGTGTCTCGCCCCGGCTGAGGGGCTGGGTGTCCGCGACGAGGCACTCCACTCCCGCCACCTGACCGCAATCAACCGGTTCCGCGGCGTATAAACCCGGAAATCGGCCAGGCCGACAGCCGGCTCCCCTCACGCTCACATTGACCGTCTGAGATGCTGAGGTCCTATGACCGAACACACCGATCTCATCCCAATGGCCGGCGAGACCGACGGGCCCCCCGCCTTTGATCTGGTGCGCCGTGGCTACGACCCCAATCAGGTCACCCATCACGTGAACTGGCTCGTCGAGCAGCTACGCGAGGCCGAGGCGCACCGGGCGGCGGCGGAGGCGGCCGCGTCGGAGGCGGCGACCGAGGCGGCCCGGGTATGCGACGATCTGGCCGCCAACCGTCCCGCCTGGGAGGAGTTCGGTGGCCGCGTTACCCAGATCCTCCAGCTCGCCGAGGAGGAGGCTGCCACCGTTCGGGCTGAACGCACCCGGGAGGCCGACGCCCAGCTCGAGGAGGCCCGCCGGATCGTCACCGAGGCCGAGCAGACCCGGGAGAAGACCCTGCGCGACGCCGACGAGCAGGCCGCGGCCATCGCCTCGACGGCCCGCGCGGAGGCCGAACGGATCGTCGAGGTCGCTCGGGCCACGGCCGCGCAGGCCGAGGACGACTCGAAGCGTCGGCTGGCCGACCTCGCGCGCCAGCGCGAGCAGGTGACCTCGCAACTTGCCACCCTGCGTGACCAGGTGACGGCCCAGCTGGGCGCGCTGCGCGACAAGCTGACCGCCGCCTCCGCGTCGATCGCCTCCATCGAGGCACCGCCGCCCGAGGAGCGTAAGGCGCTCGGCAGCGAGCCGAACGCGTTGCCCGCGGCAGCGAACTCCCGCGGGGTCTAGCCCGCACGGGAGGCCGTCGTCCCGTGGGGTCAGCCATCACGGACGCGCGGCCGGGCCGCTCGGCACCGGCGTTCCCAACATGGCCGGTGCCAGTGTCGACGGTCCTCGATCCGCTCGGGCGGCCAGACCACCACGTGGGCGGTGCCCGGAGTGATCTCATAATCACAACCGGGACACCGGTAGACCTTGGTGGTCGCCGCGCCACTCGTCGGTCGCACCACCCACTCGCCGTCCCGCAGGACGACGACCGGATCCGGCGTCCACCAACAGACCGGGTGCCCGCGCTGCGCATCCGACGGCCGGGCCCGGCGCCGGCGTGCCTTCCTCGTCACCGCCCGCGAGCGGGTCTGCCCGATGCCCGGAACCGATCCCGCCGGGTGCGGGAACCCGAACCCCGGGTATCGCCGGCCGGCGGGCCCGCGACCCACTCGCCCCGGTCCACCACCTCGCCGTCAACG
>NZ_CDWRCK010000100.1:0-13820 GCF_977927595.1 Frankia sp. CcWB3 | reverse complement strand
CCTTTCAGCTGCCTCCTTCCGGGACAAGCCCGGCGCATCTCCCGACCGCAAACCCCAGAGCGAAAAACAGCCCCGAAAAGAGGAAACCCGCACGGAGGAAGCATGGAAAACACGCGGAACTCCCCGGAGAATACCCAGCGCGGGACGATCATGATCCGGCATACCCGGGAAGCCGGGACGTTGGTCGAAGGCGCCAGCCGAGCGGACTACCCGACACTGTCACCAATCTTCACAAAGCACCGGGTCCGCTGGTCGAGCCACATCGGCGACGGCGGAGCCTGGTTTTGGCGAAACAGCCGGGGACGGGGCGCGGACACCTACCGGATCAACGAGTTGGCCGACGCGCTGCGCGCCGCCGGGTACCCAATCGAGATCGCGATCGACGAGACGCCAGTCACCGACATCGCGGCGCTCGAAGCGGCCCGCAACCAGCGGGCCGAGGATCGCGCCGACTACCACGCCGATGCCGCCGGTCGCGCGGCGGCCCGCGCCGAGGCCCGGTGGAAGGCGGCCCGCGGCATCCGCGATCACATCCCGCCAGGGCAGCCCATCCTGGTCGGCCACCACTCGGAGGGCCGGCACCGCCGGGACCTGGCCCGCGCCGACGGCCACGAACGCGCCTCGGTCGAGGAAGCCGGCAAGGCTGGCTACCACGCGAACCGGGCCGAGACGGCGGCCCGGTTCCAGCAGCACCGGGAGAACGTTCCCCGCACCCTGCGCCGCATCCGCACGTATGGAAGCCGACCAGCGTGCCGCGGAGCGGGCGTTGGAGAAGGCGACCCGCCGCGTCGCCCAGGGCGGCGTACCACCCGACCCGGTGTGGAAGGCCGGCATCGAGGCGGACGCCGCCCAACGCGCCGCCGAGATCGACTACTGGAAGCGGAATGTCGCCGAGCAGGAAGCCGCAGGCGTGAAGGTCTGGCGGCCAACCGACTTCCAACAGGGTGATCGTGTGCGTTCGTCGTTCGGCTGGCACACGGTGCTGCGGGTCAACAAGCAGTCGCTAACGATCCCTCACGTCTTCATCCCTGGAGAGACGTGGCGTCTGTCGTACGACCAGGTGCTCGACCGCCGGGTCTCCGTCGTTCCACATCTCGAAGTAGCGCGTGACCAGCTGTTGCGTCGGCAGTGACATCCGACTGTTGATCATCTTGGGGTTTGTCTTCCCGGCGAAGGTTGTGTCCTGCCTGGCAGAGGTCCTGCTGCGCAGGCCTCCGGGCGTTCGATGAGCTGACCGCGTTCAAAGCGTGCTCCGGCGCGGACGAGCGCTACGAGGTGGGGTGCGTTGACGGCGCGATTCCCGGTTACGGGAAGATCGTGCCAGTGAATGCCGCTCACTCTCGGGAAACTCAACATACCGACACCGATTCAACTGGCACTTCCCGAAATTAAATCCTTCGAGATCGAGTTTTAATATAAAATGGCCAAAGGCGTGAGCGTGGCAGGTTCGACGATTTTCCTTACCGGCTGACTACCGGGGCTATGCGAGCCTCGCGGACCGTGTGTCCCCGGCGGGTTACCAGGCAGGTATTCGTAGCAGGGAAGAGTTTCGGGAAGGTGGCCGGGACATCAGAACCCAGCCTTCTCCCATGACCCACCTGCCCATCGTCACAGGTTGTTCCCAGATGCCGATCTACCTGCCCCGTTGGGGTGCCGCACCTCGGACCCCGCGCAGAACACCACCCTTTCTCCACCCTGGGCCCACCCTCCCGTTCGCTGCGCCAAAGCCGTGCCGATGACCAGGCCAGGACAAGACGCAAGCTGCTCCCCGGATGATGCGGAGGGCTCGGTCGACCATAAAACGTCCCCCGACGGTCCTGGACCCGCGCTGAATGGACGGCAGGCGGATAAGCATCCCCATGGAGCTGGACGTTACTATCAAGACACCCAAGGCGACGAGGTCTTTCTCATACTCCTCCCGGACGGGCCGCCGACCCTCACCCCCTCGGCGGCACGGGCACTGCTACGTATCCTGCTGGCAGCACAATCCGCCCGTTCCGGCCGAACACCCGGGACCGAAGCGAACATGCCGCGGAAAGATCCGCCCACCTCAGACTCATCCGCGTCGCCTCACCACAAAGGACCGCCCCCATGATCAGACTCGCGTTCTGCGGCAGGGTCTCCACCGAAGACCAGCAGGATCCAGAGGCCTCCCGCAACTGGTAGATCGCCCGCGCACGAGCCCTGACGGAGAAGCACGGGGAGATCGTCGCCGAGTACTTTGACGTCGGGCATTCCCGGTCCCTGCCCTGGAAGCGCCGTCCACAGGCCAGCCTGCTACTCGACGCCCTCCGGAACCCCGATCGGGGTTTCGATGCGGTTGTCATCGGCGAGCCGCATCGGGCGTTCTACGGCAACCAGTTCAGCCTGATCTTCCCGCTGTTCACCCACTATCGCGTCGCGCTGTGGGTGCCCGAGGTCGGCGGGCCGATCGACCCGACCTCGGAAGCCCACGACCTGATCATGTCAGTGTTCGGGGGCATGTCGAAGGGAGAACGGAACCGCATCAAGATCCGGGTACGGACCGCGATGGCAGCCCAGGCCAAGACCGAAGGCCGCTACCTCGGCGGCCGGCCGCCCTACGGCTACCGCATCGCCGACGCCGGCCCCCACCCCAACCCGGCCAAGGCCGCCGACGGCAAACGCCTCCACGTCCTGGAACCCGACCCGGTCACCAGCCCCATCGTGGCCAGGATCTTCTCCGAGTACGTCGCAGGCCGCGGGCTGTACGCGATCGCCGAGGGACTCACCGCCGACGGCATCCCCAGCCCGTCAGCGCATGATCCGGCACGCAACCCGCATAGGACCGGTATCGCCTGGTCCAAACCGGCGCTGCGTGCCATCCTGACCAACCCCCGCTACACCGGCCGTCAGGTCTGGAACCGCCAGCGCAAGGACGAGGTCCTTCTCGACGTCGAGGACGTCGCCCTCGGCTACGAGACCCGAATGCGGTGGAACAACCCCGACACCTGGATCTACTCCGCCGCGATCGTCCATCCGCCGCTGGTCGACGACGACACCTTCGCCCAGGTCAAAGCCCGCTACGCCGCCCGCAAGCTTGATCCGAGCGGGCCGCGCGAGCCCAAACGCACCCGGCACCCTTACCAGCTCCGTGGGCGGATGCGCTGCGGGATTTGCCAGCGGCGGATGCAGGGCAGCTGGAACAACGGCAAACCCCACTACCGCTGCGTCTACCCCGACCAGTACGCCCTCGCCAACCACGTCCACCACCCCCGCAGCGTCTACGTCCGCGAGGAACTCATCGTCCCCCACCTCGACCGCTGGCTCGCCCGCGCCTTCACCCCGCCCCGGCTCCCTGTGACCATCGCCGCCCTGACCGCCGCCCAGGATGACGACACCGACATCGGCCGTGACGCCGACCTCGCCCAAGCACGGAAGGCCGTCGCCGACTGCGACGCCAAGCTGGAGCGATACCGGCTCGCCCTCGAAGCCGGCACCGACCCCGCCCTCGTCGCCCGCTGGACCGCCAAAGCCAACACCGAACGCGCCGCCGCCCAGGCCCGCCTCCGGACCACCACCGACCGTCAGCGCATGACTGAACAGGAGATCAGCGACATCGTCACCGTCATGGGCGACATCGTCACGGTCCTCGCTGAGGCCGACCCAGCCGACAAGGCCGAGATCTACACCCAGCTCGGGCTCCAGGTGATCTACGAGCCGGGAGCCCACCGAGTGATCGCCGAAGCCTAGCCTCAAGCGATCATGTACAAACGAGAGTGTCCGAGGGGGGACTTGAACCCCCACGCCCGTTAAAGGGCACTAGCACCTCAAGCTAGCGCGTCTGCCATTCCGCCACCCGGACAGGTGGTCGCGGATGTCTCACCCGCGAACGACTGCGATGTTACACGCTCCAAGGGGGTGGTTGTCGCTACCCCCGACCACCAGACGATCAAGTCCCGACTTGCGAGTTCTGCCCCGCTTCGACGAGAACGAGAAGCGGCAGGATCACTACTCGAGGTGTGTCTCGGAGAATGTCGATCATGACTGGCTGGGCGCCGGGGCCTCTGGATCTCGCCTACGCGACGGGCCTACGCGACGGGCCTACGTAACGGACCCGCCCCGCGGCTGGCCGCCCCGACTCGCCGGAGGAACTCCTCGACCAGGCTGATCAGCTCCCGGGCCACCTCGGGCGGGAGATCTGCGGACAGCACCGCCGGCAGTTGGGTTCCAGCTGCTCCGGCGAAGCTCCGGTTACTTACGCGGAGCATCGACTCGAACACTGGAAGTCCGAGACTCGATGCCTGGTGGATGTAGGGCCGCAGGAAGCTGGTCGGCCGACCGCCGTAGTACTGGACCATCATGAGAACAACACCGAGCACCCGCGGTTCGAGTCGTTTCACGGCCGGATGCATCCCGGACTGCAACTCCGCGACCCTGTTGTACTCCCAGACGAACCGGCCCAGTCTGCTCATCAGATGTTCGATGCCCAGCGTCGACAGGTTGTCCGGCCGGGCCGGGATGAGCAGGTGGTCGCAGGCGGCGATCGCGGCCCGGGTGATGACTCCGAAGTTCGGCGGGCAGTCGATGAGCACAAGGTCGTAGTCGTACGTGGAGAAGGACGCCAGCCCGGTGGCCAGCCGCTGGTAGACGTCGAAGTAGTACCTGGTGGACCGGTGGGCCTGAGCCCCGCCCAGCCTGGCGGTGAGGTCCATCTCGATGTCGCCGAGCGAGAGGTGCGACGCGAGCAGGTCCAGCGTGCCGCCGCCCGCGGCGACGGCGGCGTTGACGATCGACGGTGTGGTCACGTACCCCGCGAGGGGCGGTGGGGTGGTCTCCGGCCGCCACGACTCGAACCACGCCTTGACGGTTCTCCGGTGGTCGGCGAGGTCCGTCCGCCAGGTCTCGGGCCGGTAAAAGGAGAAGGTCAGGTTCGCCTGCGGGTCCAAGTCGATCATCAGTACCCGTCTCCCCAGCCGGGCGATCGCGGCGCCGATGTTTGCGGTGAGCGTGGTCTTGCCTACCCCGCCCTTGTAGCTGGCGATCGCCACGACCTTCACCGCATCCTCGCTCCCGGTCGCGCGCTCCGCCCGGCGGCGGAGGGACGTCGTGCCTCCTCGGCCGGACCCTCAAGCTTCCGCGTCCGGTTCACCAGCAGACTACGGCTGTTTCTGGATCGGTCACGTGGCCGGGAGTCGGATACTGGTGACTTCCGCCTTCGGGGACGGGAAGGAAGTCCCCCCTCGATCCGTCTCCGGACGCCTGAGTCTGGGATGCATGGGTCAGAAGACGATCGATGGGAACGAGGCCGCCGCGTTGGTGGCCTACCGGGCGAGCGAGGTGATCGCGATCTATCCGATCACCCCGGCGTCGGCTATGGGGGAGCTGGCCGATGCGTGGGCGGCGAAGGGCCGCCCGAACCTGTGGGGTGCGGTGCCCGAGGTCGTCCAGCTGCAGAGCGAGGGTGGTGCCGCCGGCGCGGTGCATGGGGCGTTGCAGGCGGGTGCGCTGTCGACGACGTTCACCGCCTCGCAGGGTCTCCTGCTGATGCTGCCCAACATGTTTAAGATCGCCGGTGAGCTCACGCCGATGGTTCTCCACGTCGCGGCCCGGACCGTGGCCACGCACGCACTGTCGATCTTTGGTGATCACAGCGACGTGATGGCGGCGAGGTCAACCGGTTTCGCCATGCTGTGTTCGGCGTCGCCGCAGGAGGCGCATGACCTGGCCGCGGTGGCGCAGGCGGCAACGCTCGAGTCGCGGGTGCCGTTCCTGCACTTCTTCGACGGTTTCCGCACGTCGCACGAGTTGAACGAGGTGGCGTTGCTCGACGACGGCACGCTGGGTGGTCTGCTGGCGGCCGAGCATATCGATGCCCATCGCCGCCGGGCGTTGTCCCCCGACCGCCCGGTGATCCGGGGCACCACCCAGGATCCCGACACGTTCTTCCAGGCCCGGGAGGCGTCGAACACGTTCTACGCCGCGGTTCCCGGGATTGTGCAGGGGGTGATGGACCGGCTGGCCGCGGCGACGGGCCGGGCCTACCGCCTGTTCGAGTATCAGGGTCATCCCGAGGCCGAGCGGGTCGTGGTCGTCATGGGGTCGGGTCGGTCGGCGGTGCGGGAGGCGGTCACCCGGCTGGTCGAGCGAGGCGAGCGGGTCGGGTTCGTCCAGGTCCGCTTGTTCCGTCCCTTCGACGGCCGGGCGTTGCTCGCGTGCCTGCCCTCGACGGTGCGGTCGGTCGCGGTCCTGGACCGGACGAAGGAGCCGGGCGCGTCGGGTGAGCCGTTGCGGCTGGACGTCGTCGCCGCGTTCGCGGAACGGCCCGAGCGGATGCCGCGGGTGATCGGTGTCCGTTACGGGTTGGCGTCGAAGGAGTTCACCCCGGCGATGGCGGCGGCGGTGTTCGACGAGCTGGCCGGCGCGGCGCCGCGTCGGGAGGTGACGGTGGGTATCCGCGACGACGTCACGGACCTGTCGCTCGAGGTGGACGACGACCGTGTCCCGGAGCCGGATGACGTGCTGCGGGCGGTGTTCTACGGGCTCGGTAGCGACGGCACCGTGGGTGCCACGCGGGCGACGGCCGGTATCGTCGCCGCTCGCACGCCGCTGCACGCGCAGGCGTACTTTGTGTTCGACTCCAAGAAGTCGGGGTCGATGACGGTCTCGCATCTGCGGCTGTCGCCACGACCGGTCGACTCCCCGTGGCTTATCCAGAACGCCCAGTACGTGGGCTGTCATCAGTCCTCGCTACTGGAACGGGTGGACGTGCTCGCCGTGGCCGCGCCGGGTGCCACCGTGCTGCTCAACAGCCCGCATGCGCCGGAGAAGGTGTGGGACTATCTGCCGGCCGACGCGCAGCGGCACCTGCTTGACCGGGGTGCGCGCCTGTTCGTCGTCGACGCCGACCGGGTGGCGAAGCAGGCCGCCATGCCCGGGATCGTAAGCCCGGTGCTGCAGACCTGTTTCCTGGCGCTGTCCGGTCTGCTGGACCGCGACGAGGCGATCGCGGCGGTCAAGGACGGGGTCCGCGCCGCCCGCGGCAAACGCGGTGACGCCGTGCTGCAGCGTAACTTCGCCGCCATCGATGCCGCGCTCGACGCCCTGCACGAGGTCGACCTGCAGGCTCGTGTGGTCACGGGGCAGGCGCGCCGGCAGCTGCTCGGCGAGGCGCCCGCGTTCGTCCGGCAGGTGACGGCGCGGATCATGGCGGGGGAGGGGAACCTGCTTCCCGTCAGCGCACTACCGGCTGACGGCACCTTCCCCGTCGGGACGGCCCGGTACGAGAAACGCGGCCTGACCCGCGAGCTTCCGGTGTGGGATGCGGACCTGTGCATCGACTGCGGCAAGTGCGCGATCTCCTGCCCGCACGCCGCCATCCGGATGACGTTGTTCGAGCCGGCGCAGCTCGCCGGCGCGCCAGCGTCGTTCCGGCACAAAAAGCCGAAGGACCGCACCCTCGCGGCGTTCCGGCTCGCGGTGCAGGTGGCACCGGACGACTGCACCGGCTGCGGCATCTGCGTCGAGGCGTGCCCGGCGAAGAGCCGGGAGATCGAGGGCCATCGCGCCCTGGACATGGTCGACGCCGCACCCCGCTTCGAGGAGGAACGCGCCGGATGGGCGTTCCGTGAAACGCTGCCGGCGGTCCCACCGGCGCTCGCCCCACCGGACACGGTCCGCGGCTCGCAGCTACGGGAGCCGCTGTTCGAGTTCTCCGGCGCCTGCGCCGGCTGCGGGGAGTCGCCCTACCTCAAACTGCTCACGCAGCTGTTCGGTGACCGCATCATCGTCGCGAACGCCACGGGATGCTCGTCCATCTACGGCGGCAACCTGCCGACCACACCCTGGTCGGCGGGCACCGACGGCCGCGGCCCGGCCTGGGCGAACTCGCTGTTCGAGGACAACGCCGAGTTCGGGCTCGGGCTACGCCTCGCGCTCGACACCCGGGCCCGCGAGGCCCGCCGGCTGCTGCGCGCACAGACCGCGACGGTCGGCGGCACGCTCGTCGAGGCGCTGCTCACCGCCGACCAGTCGACCGAGGCCGGCATCCTCGACCAACGCCAGCGGGTGGCCGAACTACGCCGACGGCTGGCCACCGTCGACCACGACACCACCCTCGACGCTGTTCTCGACGACCTCGTCGACAAAAGCGTGTGGATCATCGGTGGGGACGGGTGGGCGTACGACATCGGCTTCGGCGGCCTCGACCACGTGCTCGCGTCGGGGCGCGACGTCAACGTGCTCGTCCTCGATACCGAGGTGTACTCCAACACCGGTGGGCAGGCGTCGAAGTCGACGCCGCGCGCCGCGGTCGCGAAGTTCGCCGGCGGCGGCAAACGGACCCGCAAGAAAGACCTCGGGCTGCTCGCCGCCGCCTACGGCGACGTGTACGTCGCGCAGGTCGCCCTCGGCGCCAACGACCAGCACACGGTGAAAGCCTTCAACGAGGCGGCCAGCTGGCACGGCCCGTCCCTCATTGTCGCCTACAGCCACTGCATCGCCCACGGCATCACCATGACCGACGGCATGGCCCACCAGAAAGCCGCGGTGAAATCGGGATACTGGCCGCTCTACCGGGTCGACCCCCGAGCGGAAAGGCCGTTCTCCCTCGACTCGCGGGCACCGTCCATCCCCTTCAGCGAGTTCGCCGCCACCGAGTCCCGGTTCACCCTCCTCAACACCGTCAACCCCGACGAAGCCGACGAGCTCGCGGCACTCGCCCAACGCGACATCCTCGGGCGCTGGCAGACCTACGAACACGAAGCCGCCCACCCCCGCAACACCACCACGCAAAACTGAAGCGGCGCCGTGCTCACCAAAGGGGACGTAATGAAGTAACAAATACGTGATCGAGAGCATCATCGCAGGTCACAGGCCTGTTGAGGGTTCGAAACGCGCAAGTTATTTCATTTCGACTCCAAAGCGGCGCCGTGCTCACCAAAGTGACGCCGTGCCCCATGAGACCAGTGAAATATTCGATCTTGATGGCGGGTCCGTGAGCACGGTGAATGTGCCGTCTTGCGCGTCTTGAGAGTCGCGCAACAGCGGCTTGCAAGAATTTGACAGTAATGTCGAGATGTTCCGGGCTTGTTCCGGCTATAGATGGTTCCTCGCCCAAGGAGGGTTCGCCTTGATGGAAAAGACGGGAAAGACTGGGGAGGCGGGAAAAGCCGGCCCGGAGTTCGGTCCGTTGGCGGCCCTGGCCGGTGAGTGGGAGGGCAACCAGGGGGTGGACGTTGCCTTCGGCAACGCCGAGGGCACGATTATCGAGACCCCGTACCGCGAGAGGGTCACCTTCAAGCCCTTCGGTCCCGTGGACAACGGCCCGCAGTGTCTCTACGGCCTCGACTACCACATGGCCGCGTGGCGGGCCGGCGAGGAGAAGGCGTTCCACACTGAGATCGGCTACTGGCTGTGGGACGCCGATCTCGGCCACGTCATGCGGTGCTTCATGGTGCCCCGCGGTACGGTCCTGATCGCTGGTGGTGCCGTGGCGCCGGACGCGACCGACTTCACCCTGCGGGCGCAGGCCGGCTCCCCCACATACGGTATCCTGTCCAATCCCTACCTGGCTCGCGCGGCGAACAGCATCCGCTACGAGGTGAGCATCACCGTCACCGATAACGGGAGCTTCGCCTACACCTCCACGACCACCATCGATCACGAGCGGGTGTCCGACCCGGTCGCCCATACGGACCGCAACGTGCTGCGGCGCCTGTCCGACGCTTAGCCGCCCGGCTCAGCCGCTCGGCTTATCGGCTTAGCCGCCCGGCGCACCGAGCGAAGTGTGTGCCTCGTACTTTCGGCCGATCAGGAGCGGCATCGGTTCTCGTACCGTGATTGGGTGCACGCCCTTCTTCGCTCGGTGTGGGACGAGCCTCCTCCTCCCCGCCCGCCGTCGCGGGTGTGGCGGGACTGGGCACTCGTGGGGGTGCTCGCGCCGGTCGCGGTGCTCGAAGGAGTTCTGCGACCGGACGTTCCATGGCGGGCCGTCTCGGTGATTCTCGCTGTCGGGTTGCTGCCCACGTTGTTGTGGCGCCGGACCAGACCGCTGCTGATGGTCGCGATCGTCTTCGTCACCGCCGGCCTGGTCTCCCTGGTGACTGGTGGCGAGCCAAAACTGCAGGTGATCGTGTATGTGCTCGTGTTGCCGTACTCGTTGTACCGGTGGGGGTCAGGGTGCGAGGCCGTGATCGGCTCGCTGATCCTGATTGCCAAGGTCTGCCTCTCGATGGTCCTCGGCTACCTCAGCGTCGCCGACGCGATCGCCGGATTCGCCGTCTTGTCCGCGGCCGCCGCACTGGGCGGAGCGTCCCGGTACCGGGCCAGGGCGAGGATCCGTGAGCTCAACCAGGTCAAGCTGCTCGAACGCGAACGGCTGGCCCGCGACCTGCACGACACTGTCGCTCATCACGTCTCGGCGATTGTGATCCGCGCCCAGGCGGGCCTTGCGACATCGGCATCGCGACCGGAAGCCGCGACCGAGGCACTCCGCGTGATCGAGGCCGAGGCGTCGCGCACGCTGGCCGAGATGCGCGCCGTGGTCCGCGTCCTGCGTCGGAACCAACCGGCGGACCTGGCGCCCAGCCCGGAGATCGCCGATCTCGAACAGCTCGCGAGCCGCGACCGTGCCGGTCCGTCTGTCGACGTGGAGATCCTCGGCGACCTCGACGACCTTCCTCCATCGGTCGGTGCCGCGATCTACCGCCTCGCCCAGGAGTCGGTCACCAACGCCCGACGACATGCTCGTCACGCCTCGCGTATCGAGGTCCGCGTCGCCGCCGACGACACGATGGTGCACCTACGCGTGAGCGACGACGGCGACACCAGCACCACCCGCCCGACCGCGCCACCGGGCTACGGGCTCACCGGCATGATCGAACGTGCTCACCTGCTCGGCGGCACCTGCGAAGCTGGCCCGGCCCCCGATCGAGGCTGGACCGTGACGGTCGCGCTCCCTCGAACAGGCTGGGCGACATGAGCATCCGAGTGATCATCGCCGACGACCAGGAAATCGTCCGTACCGGGCTCCGGATGATCCTCGACGCCCAACCGGGCATCGAGGTCATCGGCGAGGCCGCTGGCGGGCGGCGAGCCGTGGAGCTCGCACAGCGCCTACGTCCCGATGTCTGCCTGTTCGACATTCGGATGCCCGGCCTGGACGGCATCGAAGCCACCCGTTGTCTCGCCGGACCGACTGTCGACGACCCCCTCGCCGTCGTCGTTATCACGACCTTCGATCTCGATGACTACGTCTACGCTGCCCTCAGAGCCGGCGCCCGGGGCTTCCTGCTCAAAGAACGCCGGCCCTGACCTGCTCGCCCAGGCCGTCCACGCCGCCGCGGGCGGCGACGCGCTCATCGCCCCGAGCATCACCGCGCGACTACTTGAGGCCTTCGCCGACGCCGGGCCAGCCGCACCGCCGGTGCAACCCGTCGAGCCGCTCACGGACCGAGAAGAGCAGATCCTCGCCACCGTGGCACGTGGGCGCACCAACAGCGAGATCGCCGGCGAATTCCACATCACCCTCAGCACCGTCAAGACCCACATCGCCAGCCTCATGGCTAAGCTCGGCGCCCGCAACCGCGTCGAGATCGCCATGTGGGCCTACGAGACCAAGCGCGTTACCAACCGATTCGGGCCCGGTATCGCTCGCGGACGATGACACGCGGGTGACCGAAGTTCAGCGCGGCCGACACGGATCTCATCGGCCAGACACGGATCTCATCGGCCAAAAGTACGGCCTTGCGGTCGGATGATCGGCCGACTCGGCTCAGGCCCTTCCACCGATGAGCCGCGCCACCTCGATCGCCACAATCGGGTCATGGCCGACGAGAGCATGACCAGATGAGTCCCCTCCCGCGGTCGCCGCGAAACAGCCGGCTGACGGATAGCCGGCTGACCGGATGACGGAAAGGGACTGTCGCTGTGACCCCCTCCACCAGGACAGAGTGGCGCGTCCCCGCGGCGCTGCTCGCGCTCACCGCCGTTCCGATAGTGGCCGGTTCCGTGCGTCTGACCGACCTGGCCGGCGGTGCGGAAGTCACGCCGGAAAACGCGCGCTTCTTCGCGGCACCTGTGCCCGTGGTGCTGCATATCATCAGCGTCATCCTGTACAGCACCCTGGGGGCCTTCAAGTTCGTCCCCGGTTTCCGCCGCCGACGGCCCGGCTGGCACCGCGCGGTGGGGCGGCTCCTGGTTCCATGCGGGCTTACCGTAGCGTTTTCGGGTCTATGGATGACCCTGTTCTATCCCCGCCCCGAAGGCGACGGCGATCTCCTTACTGGCTTCCGGCTCGTGTTCGGCTCGGCCGTTGCGGTGTCCATCGTCCTGGGCTTTGCCGCGATCCGGCGGCAGGATATCGCCCGGCACCGTGCCTGGATGATTCGTGGTTACGCAATCGCGCTGGGCGCGGGCACGCAATTCTTTACCCATCTGCCCTGGATCCTGATCGCCGGGAAGCCAGCCGGGCTGAGTAGAGCACTGCTCATGGGAGTCGAAATGAAATAACTTGCGCGTTTCGAACCCTCCACAGGCCTGTGACCTGCGATGATGCTCTCGATCACATATTTGTTACTTCATTACGTCCCCATGGCCGCCGGCTGGATGATCAACATTGCCGTGGCCGAATGGATCATCCGTAAGCGGCTGACCAATCCGCCCCACGTGTCCACTCACGGATGACCCCGTGGTTTTCCGATCGGTGTCCGCGTCGAACTGCGCAACCTCCTCAACGTGGCGACCGGCCTGCGACTGCCGGCCGCGGAGGTGTTCGACTACCCGACGTCGACCGCCCTCGCCGGGTACCTCGACGGCGAACCAATATCAAAATGATGGAAAGGAAGATCGCAACACAAGATGATCGCTACAATGTCGACCAGTTGGAGCAACACGCCGCCACCGTGTCATGGCTCGGATACGTCACGTCGGCCGACTTCTGGAACCGGACGTTTCAGACGTCGACAGGCCAGCGTCGAGGGCGTCAACGTCGATGACATCATCGCCCGCTGGATGGCCGCCGGTGGTCGCACTGACGCTGGCGCGCGACACTCCGACCGGCGTGCCGGCGCGGGCGATCGACGCCAGAACGACCTTCGCCGCGGGGGTGCCCGTCGGGCGAGTCGCGATGACGCGCCGGGCCAGCACACAGAACAGCAGCGTGATGCGGCGGACATCGGAGCCGAGCAGTTCCGTGAAGAGCGCGATCGCCTCGGCGCTCGGCGGGTTCTCGACCGGGACGACCGTGCGGTGACCGGACCCGCCGGTGCGGTCCGCGTGAAAGCACTGGTCGGGCTGTTACCGAGACCCGGTGTCGGGTTTGCTGCGGAGGGTGGTTATGCTGCTCGCTGCTGTCATGTGGTCTTGGACGCGGGGGTCTTGGGCCAATGCCAGTGAATTAAGAACCGCACCGACAAGATCCACTTTGAGTGATTGATCTTGTTGGTGCAGTAGCCGTCGGGGAGCGGTCATATCGGTCGCGGTAGAATTCCGTGGTGACGAGTAAGAATGGGTGTGGCGGGCCGGTCGGCAGGTTGGGGGACGTAATGAAGTAACAAAACAAATACGTGATCGAGAGCATCATCGCAGGTCACAGGCCTGTGGAGGGTTCGAAACGCGCAAGTTATTTCATTTCGACTCCTTGACGGATAATATTTCGCTCGGGGTGTTTACTGGCTTCGTTCACCATGATCTTGTGGACGATGTTCTGGTGACGACGGGCCGGGTTGAGAAACGGTCCCGGAAGCTGCCCGCGCGGGTGATGGTGTATTTCACGCTGGCGATGTGGCTGTTCTTCGATGACGACTACGAGGAGGTGATGGAGAAGCTTGTCGCGGGTCTGAAGGTGTTCGGCTGGTGGCGGG
>NZ_CDWRCK010000099.1:0-13833 GCF_977927595.1 Frankia sp. CcWB3 | reverse complement strand
GGGGGCGCCGAGCGGGGGGATGCCGAGCGGAGAGGTGGCGGTGCCCGCTCCCGCGTGGCCGGCCACCCCACGTCAACCCGTCATGAGTGGGCGAAAGGCACGTCCGGCCCTTATGACCCCCGCGGCGCGCTCGGCGCCGCCTAACTGTGACCGTCAGGGGGCCAACGTCCCGCGCGGCCCTCGCTCCGGTCCGGCGGGCCACGGCCTTGGGGTGGGAACGAGTCCGATCTCTCTAGGGCAGCCAGGGGCGCGCGAGCGCTCACCCGGTTCCATGGACGGGCGGGGACCCGGGGCGGGTGACCGGCTCAGCGACCGGGAACTCGCGGTCCTCAGCTATCTGCCGACGATGTTGACGACCGCCGAGATCGCCGCCGAGCTCTTCGTCTCCGTGAATACGGTGAAGACGCACCTGAAGAGCATCTACCGCAAGCTCGACGTGCCACGGCGTCGCGATGCTGTACATCGTGCGCGCGAATTGCGTCTATTGTAAATAGTCATACCCGGGACCCGTGTGACCGGGACCCATGTAGCCGGCATCGAGGTGGCCGGCATCCGTCTGGATCGTGTCGGACCCGGGCTGCGGTGGGCCGTACCGGTATGTGCCGAGCGCCGCCGTTCGTTCGAGGTGCCGCCCGATCGGGCCTGGTCCCGCCCGATCGGGCCGGGACCAGGCCCGATCGGTGTCCGCCCCGGTCCGCGGGTACGCGCGGTGGCCCGTGCCGGTGCCGGCAGGAAGGCATGGAGCAGGCAGATCATCGATGTCACGATCCCCATGATGATCAGGATCAGGCCCAGAATCTGGAGATCCACTCCGGTGGTGCGCCAGGTGAGCGCGTAGCGCAGGATGGCACCCATCACGACCAGGAAGACCGACCGCCCCAAGGTTATCGCCTTCGTACCTCTACCTCTTTCCTGTTTCCTGCCGTGGCTTTGGTCTCCCGCCGTGGCTTCGACCGGGGGCTTCGGCCGGGGGCTTCGGCCGGTCGATGATCGGCGCATGGCCACATCGCGGACCCCGGCCGCGCTCGATGGTGTCCGCGCTCGATGTGTCGTCGTCGTGGAGCGGCACCATGGGATGGGTGGTCCGTGCAGGGAGCGGGGAACTCCACCCCTCCGGGGCAGGCCGCGGGCCGCTGGCGAAACTGTGCGCTGCCGTTGTGGATACCCTGCGTGACCAATGTTCATGCTGTCGATGTTGGTCGGGATCCGAGGCTCACCCGTGCCGGAGGACGTTTTCCGGCTTCTTTCGCGACCGCGATCGAAGCCGGGGGAGCCAATCTCGTACTTGTGAGGTAGCCCCGACGGGTGGTGCCAGTGGGAGGGAAAAATCACCTCGAGCCACTGCCGGGGGCTGCCGGACGGCGTCATCCCAAACGTTTACGTGCGTTAAGGTCGCGTTTTCCCCGGCTGCGCCGAAGGTACGGGGTGAGTGTGATCAGGGGGCGTGGGTGACCGCTGGCGTAGCGAGGGAGATGGGCCCTACGCTTGCCGAACCTGTCCAACTTCGCCGGAAATCAACCTGGCGGCCTCGTCCCTAGCGGACGAGGCCTGGCGCCGGTTCTGAGTTCTGACCCCCCCGGAGGCACGTGTGACCGACCGAGTTTCCCGCCCGCATGATGTTATCGGTGAGGACGCACTACATCGGCCACGAATTGGCGTGACCGTCGACACATCCGCCGAGGCCGCTGCGGCGGGCCGGGTCGCGAGGCGTGTCTCCGCGAGCTCACCCGCACCGCTGACCCCGCCGCACCGCTCGCCGACCACCCGGCATTCCGCCGCCACCGGCGCCGGTGCGGGGCGACCGCTTCACCATCGCTCCGGCCCACCGGGGAGCGGTGTGCCGATGGGCGGCTCGCCGATGGGCCGCGGCGAGGTGCCGAGCGGCAGCGGCCGTGCGGTCCCGGCTGGCGGCCCGCCCGTCCGGTCCGCTCCGGTGGCGCGTGCCGCGCCGATGCCGCGGGACCTGGCTCTCGGCGCGGCCGAGTTGCGCGGCATCCTGCGCGTGGTGGAGGACTGCGAGCGGGCGTCGTCGCTGGCATCCTTCCGCGAGCGCGCCCTGGACGGCATGGCCCGGCATCTCGGTTACCGGCATTCCGCCTTCTTCCTGGGCTCCTCGCTCGAGACCGCCTTCCAGGACGCCCGGCCCACCGGTCGCGGGCTGGCGCTTCGACTCGCAGGCCCCTACCTGGAGCGTTACCGGGAGCTGGAGGCCCTCAGCAATCCGGACAGCCTGCGTTCGGTCCGCGAGCGAGGGCTCGCTACCCTTGACGATCTCGGCATCCCGGAACGCCCGGAGGTGCGGATGCGCCTGGAGCGGTTTCTGCGGGCACACGGCATCCACGCGAAGCTGCTCATCCGCCTGTTCGGTCCGTCGAACGTGGGCGCCGTGGTGTCCCTGTTGGATTCTCGGCCGGGGGCGTTCGGACCGCGGGACCGCGCCGTCGGGGCGGTTCTCGGTCGGCACCTCGGTAACCTTCTGCGGTTCTACATCCGGGCGGACCCGGGTCCGTCGGTCGCGGGCAAGCTGTCGGCGCGCGAGCGCGACGTCGTCCGTCTCGTCGCCGAAGGCCGTTCCAACCGCCAGGTCGCCGAGGCGTTGTGCATCAGCATCGACACGGTAAAGCACCATCTCACCCATGCGCTCGTGGCGACGGGGTGCACGAACCGGACCCAGCTGGCGATCGCGTGGCAGCGGGAGACGAGCGCGTTCGCGGCCCCCGGCAACCCGCGGCCCTGAAACTGTGACGTCATGAGGTCATGAGGCTGCTGCCGTGGATGTTCGATCCGCGGGATCCGCGGCGGTGCCGATGATCTACGACCTCGATCCGAGCCGCGAACCCCGGTGCGCGACCGCGCGGGGCGCGGTCGCCGGCACCTGATCCTCCGATGGCGGCAATCATGATCGACCTCTCCGTCGGGGCCGCCGGCATTTCGGCGCGAAGGGATGAGGCGAGAAGCCGGTCCCGATGATCGAACAGTGGCGGGAACGGACACGCTGCATGTCCGTTCCCGGTGCCGACGGTCGCGTGTCGATGATCCCACTCGAGTAACAAAGCCGGTCCGTGGTAATCGATCTGGCCTCGCCTGACCGGTCCCGACGGTCATGTCCTGCGCGCTCCGCGACGGCTGTCGCTTATTGTAGCTGAAATGTTGCCATTGGCATCCCTATTGAGGTCGTTGCCGGAAAGTTGATCGGATAAGCTTGCGATCGATGGCGCGCTGTGACTAGGTTGGCCGATGTCCCTTCTGGTCCGCATGGGGTCTGAAGGAGTCAGTCCCCGCCCGTCAGCGCCTGACCCGGCCGGCGGCGACCACGATCGATTTTCAGGACGGTGCCCGCCCGTGGTTCCATACCTCCCGGGGCGTCGTCCTCGCATCCGATTTCTCCAGGCCCTGCGCATGCGGGCGTGTGTTGCCGGGAAGTAGCCACATCTGTTCATCGCCGCATTGGGTGATCGATACCGAAGAGAAATCGCTGCGACCGGCGACCGGGATAGCGACCTGCGTGATACTCATTCGTAACCTCCATCGATGGCCGCGGCGATTGATGACGTCGCCCGGTGCACACCCCTGCAGGCTCTGTGTAATCCCGATCCGCGACATCCTCATCGATGTCCGGCGGTGGGCGAGCGGGCGACCGGATGCCGTCCGGACCTGGTCACGGCGACCGCGCCAGTGGTCCGACGGGCCCACGATCAACGCTGTGGTCCGGCACCACGCAATGATCCCAACCGGGCCGGCTAGTATTCCGCGCACGTTGGCAATCCCGTGTCGGCTAACCGGATGCGGCCGCCGTGGGACCGGGGGACACCAGTTCCGCGACAGCCTGTTGGGGGTTGGTTCGCTTTTCGCATACTCAGGGCGGATGCGGCTTCCCGGATGTCTGCCGTCCCGGCGGCACTGACCAGGAGGTCTGGATGATGCGGGCGGTCCTGTCGTCCGGAACAAGTCGATCATGCTGGTTCGGTGGGTGAGTTCTATGGCCTCGATGTGCCGCCGCGGCGATCGGGCGGCAGCGGACGCGCCGTCGGCCCCGGGTCTGCCGGCTGTCCGCCTGCCCTTGAGATACCCGCTCACGCGGACCAGCGATTACCCGCCCATGCGGACCAGCACAGCCCCCGCAGCCTCTGCCCCCTCAGCGCCCTGCCCCAGGCGGGGACCGGTCGGGAGGACCAGCCGATGACCACTGCACCCAGCCCGTCACCCGTGGCCTCGCCGGCCAATCCCGCCGACCGCGATCCGCTCGACGCCCGCGAGCTGGTCGTGGTGATCACGCCGTTCGCTGAACCGTCCGCGCCCCTGGTCGCCGCGGTGCAGCGGGCCGGAGGGCTCGGGGTGCTGGACCTCGGGTTGCTGGCCGGACCGGCACGTGACGCGCTGCGGGACGCCGAGCGGTGGGCGCCGGGCCGGTTCGGGGTGCGGGTCGCTCCCGGCTGCCCCCTCGATCCCGACGAGCTGCCCGCGAGCGTCGGGACCGTCGTACTAGTCGTCCGGTCCGGTCCGGATCCCCGATCCGGCCCCGTCGCGTGGGCGGACGCCGGGCCGGGTCCGGGGAGCCGCTGGGACATCGGCGCGCTGACGAGCCGGTTGCAGGCGAGCGGGCCGCGTGGAGAGGCGCGGCGCCGGGTCTGGGCGGAGGTCACCTCGGTCGCGCAGGCGTGCGACGCGGTGGCGGCGGGGGCCGAGGGGCTGATCGCGCGAGGCAACGAGTCCGGGGGGCCCGTAGGCGACCTCACCACCTTCACCCTCCTGCAACATCTGCTCGCGCAGGCGTTCGTCACCACCGAGGGCGCGCCGCTGCCCGTGTTCGCCGCTGGCGGGATCGGTCCGGCCACCGCGGCGGCCGCGGCGGCCGCGGTGGCCGGCGGCGCGGCCGGTGTGGTCCTGGACTCCCAGCTCGCCCTGGTGCGTGAGATGGAGCTGCCGGCACAGGTCGCGGCGGCGGTCCGCGCGATGGACGGTAGCGAGACCACCCTCCTCGCCGGCTACCGGGTGTACACCCGTCCCGATCTTCCTGTCGCCGCTATGGCGGGCGACGCCACGGCGATCCCGTGCCGGCTGGGTGCGCGTGATCTGCGTAACCAGTTCCTCCCAGTCGGCCAGGACGGAGCGTTCGCCGCCGATCTCGCCGACCGCCACGTGACCGCGGGCGGTGTCGTACGGGCCGTGCGCCAGGGCATCCGCGAGGGCATCGCCGCCGCCACCCGTACCCGTCCCCTCGCCCCCGGTGCGCCCTTCGCCGCTGCCCGCGGCCTGCGCCACCCGGTCGCGCAGGGACCGATGACGCGGGTCAGCGACCGGGCGGCGTTCGCCCGTGCCGTCGCCGATGAGGGCGGGCTGCCCTTCCTCGCCCTGGCGCTGATGAGCGGCGAGGACAGCCGCGCCCTGCTGGAGGAGACCGCGGACCTGCTCGGGGACGCGCCCTGGGGAGTCGGGGTCCTCGGGTTCGCCCCGGCACCGCTGCGGGCCGCCCAACTCGCCGCTGTGCATGACGTGCGTCCTCCCTGCGCGATCGTCGCCGGAGGCCGCCCGGCACAGGCGGCCCCGCTGGAGGCCGCCGGCATTGACACGTTCCTGCACGTCCCGTCCCCGGGGCTGCTGAACCGCTTCCTGGCCGACGGCGCGCGCAAGTTCGTCTTCGAGGGGCGTGAGTGCGGCGGGCACGTCGGGCCGCGGGCGAGCTTCCCGCTGTGGGAGGCGCAGATCGCCGGCCTGCTGGAGTTCGGCGCGACCGATCAGGCCGGTCCGGACTTCTTCGCGGGCCTGCATCTGCTGTTCGCCGGGGGCGTGCACGACGCCCGTTCCGCTGCGATGGTCGCCGCGGCGGCCGGGCCGCTCGCAGAGCGGGGCGCGAGCGTTGGCGTGCTGATGGGCACCGCGTACCTGTTCACCGCCGAGGCCGTCGCGTCCGGGGCGATCCTGCCGGGTTTCCAGCAGGCCGCTCTCGATTGTAAGCGCACCGTGCTGCTCGAGACCTCTCCCGGTCACGCCACCCGGTGCGTGGAGTCCGCGTACGTCCACACCTTTCTGGGCCGTCGCCGTGAGCTGATCGCCGCCGGCCACTCCCGCCAGCAGATGTGGGAGGAGCTCGAGGCGCTCAACCTCGGCCGGCTGCGGGTCGCGAGTAAGGGCCTGCGCCGTGAGGGCAGCGAGGTCGTCACGGTCGATCCCGCGGCCCAGGCCCGGGAGGGCATGTACATGATCGGGCAGGTCGCCGCCCTGCGTTCGCGGCGGACGAGCATCGCCGAGCTGCATGACGAGGTCACCGCGCAGGCCACGGCCGGGCTCGCCGCCCGGGCCGCCGAGCTGCGACCCGCCGAGCTGCGGTCCGCCGACCGGATCGCGGCGCCCGACCGTCCGGGCGCCCGGCCGCTCGACATCGCGATCGTCGGGATGTCCGCGATCTTCCCGGATGCCCCGGACCTGGCCAGCTTCTGGGCGAACATCGTCGCCGGCAACGACGCTATCCGCGAGGTCCCGGCCGATCGCTGGGACGCCGAGGTCTACTACCACCCGGACGCGGTGCTCAGGGACGCCGGCCGCAGGACTCCGTCGAGATGGGGCGGTTTCCTCCCGCAGGTGCCGTTCGACGCGCTGGCCTATGGCATCCCGCCGAAGTCGCTGCGCAGCATCGAGACCAGCCAGCTCCTCGCGCTGGAGGTCGCCGCCCGCGCGCTGCGCGGCGCCGGGTACGACGTGGGCCAGAAGGAGGTGGGCCAGAAGACCGTCGGCGAGGGCCGGGCGTTCGACCGCTCCCGCACATCGGTGGTCTTCGGCACGGAGGCCGGGACGGATCTCTCCGGTGCCTACAGCTTCCGCTCCCTGTGGCCGGCGCTGCTCGGGGACCTGCCGGCCGAGCTGGAGGAGTTCCTGCCGGAGTTGGACGAGGACTCGTTCCCGGGCATGCTCGGGAACGTCATCGCCGGCCGGGTCGCCAACCGGCTGGACCTCGGCGGGGTGAACTTCACCGTGGACGCGGCCTGCGCGTCGTCGCTCGCCGCCCTTGACGCCGCCTGCAAGGAGCTCGTCGCGGGCACCTCGGACATGGTGCTGTGCGGCGGCGTGGACACTCACGCGGGCGCCCACGACTTCCTGCTGTTCTCCTCTGTCCATGCGCTGTCTCCGGGCGGGCGGTGCCGCAGCTTCGACGCGGGCGCCGACGGCACCAGCCTTGGCGAGGGGGTGGCTGTCATCGTGCTCAAGCGGCTCGCGGACGCCGAACGGGACGGCGACCGGATCCACGCCGTCATCCGGGCCGTCGCCGGTTCCTCCGACGGGCGGGCCCTGGGGCTGACCGCGCCGCGCAAGGCCGGCCAGGTGCTCTCCCTGGAACGGGCCTACGGGCGGGCGGGGATCTCGCCCAGCGAGATCGGTCTGCTGGAGGCGCACGCGACCGGAACGGTCGTGGGGGACCGCACCGAGCTCGCCACCCTCACCGAGGTCTTCACCAACCACGGTGCGACACCGGGCCAGTGCGCGGTGGGTTCGGTGAAGTCGCAGATCCGGCACACGCGAAGTGCGCGGCGGGCCTGGCCGGTCTGATCAAGATGGCCAAGGCCGTCGAGACCGGGGTGCGGCCGCCGACCCTGCACATCGACACGCCGAACACCTATTGGGACGCCGAGACCAGCCCGTTCTACTTCGACGGCGTCGCCAAGCCGTGGGTCGCCCCGGCCGAGCGGCGCCACGCCGGCGTGTCGGCCTTCGGATTCGGCGGCACCAACTTCCACGTCGTGCTGTCCGCCTATGACGGCGGACCCGAGCCCGCCCACGGCCTCGACCGCTGGCCCGCGGAGTTGTTCGTCGTCCGCGGCACCGACCGGGCGGCGGCCACCCGGGCGCTGAACCGGCTGGCCGGGCTGATCGCCGCGAACGACGCGGCCGGACGGCCGTTCCGCCTGCGTGACCTCGCCTCCACCGTCTGCGCGGAACGCGGCGGCCCGGTCCAGCTCGCGTTCGTCGCCGACGACCTCGACGCGCTGCCCGCCGCCATCGACCAGGCGCGCACGTTCGCGTCGAACCCTCGGGCGGGCCTGTTCGCCCGGGACCAGGACGCGGATCCGGGTGCCACCGCGTTCCTCTTCCCCGGCCAGGGCAGTCAGCGGCCCGGCATGCTCGCCGACCTGTTCATCGCCTTCCCACGGCTGCGGTCCGTGCTGGACCTCGCTCCCCGGTGGGCAGACACGATGTTCCCGCCGGCGGCCTTCTCCCGGGAGCAGAAGGCCGCCCAGGCAGCCGCGATTACTGACACCCGCGCGGCCCAGCCGACGCTGGGGCTCGCCGGGCTTGCCGTTCACGACCTGCTGACCAGTCTCGGGGTGCGCCCGGACCACGTTGCCGGGCACTCCTACGGCGAACTGGTCGCGCTGTGCGCCGCCGGGGTACTGGACCGGCGGGACCTCATCGGCCTGAGCGAGGCCCGTGCCGCGGCGATCCTGGCGGCCGCTGGCGACGACCCGGGCACGATGGCGGCGGTCTCCGCGTCGGTCGAGCAGGTCCGCGCCGCGCTCGACGGGGCCGGTGCGGGTGGGGAGGCCGGACCGGGCCGGGTCGTCGTGGCCAACCACAACGCCCCGCGGCAGAGCGTGATCTCCGGGCCGACGGACGCCGTTGCCGCCGCCGTGGCGGCTCTCGGCCGGGCCGGCATCAGCGCCAAGCCGATCCCGGTCGCGTGCGCCTTCCACAGCCCGGTGGTGGCGGGAGCGGCGACGGCGCTGGCCGCCCGGCTCGATGAGGTCGAGGTCGAGGCGCCGACCCTGCCGGTCTGGTCCAACACGACCGCCGGGCCCTATCCCGGCAGCCCGGACGAGGTGCGGGCGATGCTCGCCGGCCAGGTGGCGGCGCCGGTCAGGTTCGTCGAGCAGATCGAGGCGATGTACGCCGCGGGGGTGCGGACCTTCGTCGCGGCCGGGCCCGGCCGCGTCCTGGCGCAGCTCGTCGGCAGGATTCTGGCCGGTCGACCGCACCGGGTGGTGGCCACCGACGTCGCCGGCGAGCCGGGGCTGCGCCGGTTGCTGCTGGCCCTCGCCGAGCTCGCCGCCGTCGGCGTCGAGCTCGACCCCTCCGCGCTGTTTACCGGCCGCGACGCCCGGGTGGTCAGCGCGACGGACCTGCCGCGCCGTCCCGGCTGGCTCATCGATGGGGCCTACGTGCGCACGCCCGACGGCCGGTTCCTTCCCGGTGGGCTGCGGCCGCCGACCCGGCTGACGGCGCGGACGACTTCACCCGGGGTCGCCTCCGTGCCCGAGATCGTCGGCGTGCCCGAGATCGTCGGCGTGCGCGGGTTCGTCGAGGACACCGTGACGCCGCCCCTCCCGTTCGACCGCACCGGCGTGACCGACCACAGCGAGACGACCGACGACCCGGCGGCGGGGCCCGCCGGACTGGCCGAACTTGGAGGTGACGGATCGGTGGACGCCGTGGTGCTGGAGTTCCTGCGGACCACCCGGGAACTGGTCGCGGCGCAACGTGACGTCGTACTGGGCTACTTGGGCATCGACCCGACTGGCCTGGCCCGGCCGGGCCAGCTTCCCGAGGGGCGGCCGGCGGACTTCGTGCCGCCGCGGCCCCGGGCCGTGCCGGACGTGGCTGCCGCGAGTCGGGTGGTGCCGGACCGGGCCGCGGTGTCGGCTGCGGTGGTGGGGGTGATCGGGGAACAGACGGGTTATCCGGTGGAGATGCTGGAGCCGGATCTGGATCTTGAGGCTGACCTGTCGATCGACTCGATCAAGCGGACGGAGATTCTGGGGGAACTGGCGCAGCGGCTGGGCCTGGTGGATGCCGGGTCGGGGGAGCTGGGCGAGGAGGTCGTCGAGGAGCTGGCGGCGATCAAGACTGTCCGCGGCATCGTCGACTGGATCGTCGCGTCGGTGGATCCGGATGCCGTCGGCGCGACCGAACCGGCTGAGCCCGCCGGGTCCGGTCGGTCCGCCGGAATCGCGAAGTCCGGGGGGCCGGCTCGACAGCCGCGATCCCGCTACGGCGGTTCGTCGTCGAACCGGAGATCGTCCCCGTGCCCTCGGCCCCGGAGCCGGTCGGGCGGGCCGGGTCGCTGGCCGGGGCCCGCTTCCTTCTCGTCGAGGGCGGTCTCGGGGTCGGACTCGAGCTCGCCACGTTGCTGGAGCAGGCGGGTGCCGAGGCCCGCATCCTCGCCGCCGACGACCGGGGCCTGGTCGGCCAGATTCGAGCCGGCGCCGGCGCGGACGGCCTGGTGTGGATCGCCTCGATCGATCCCGGCGCCGGCGACCACGCCGTTCTTCCCGCCGCGTTCGCGGCACTGCGGGCCGCGGCTCTCGGCGGCAGCCGGCGGATGCTCGTCGCGACCGGGCACGGCGGGCGCTTCGGTCGCCCGTCGCCTCACGGCACCGGGGCGCTCGTCCCGGGCGACGCCGGGGACGAGGGGATCCAGCTGACCCCGGGGATGGGCCTCGCCGGCCCGGTGCGCACGATCGCCTGGGAGGTTCCCAACATCGCGGTCCGCCTCGTCGACGTCGAACCGAAGGACGAACCGCGTCGGATCGCCGAGAGCCTGCTCGTCGAGCTGCTCACCCCCGGCGGGCCGTCCGTGGTGGGCTACCGTGACGGGGTCCGCGCGACCCCGCGGATCCGGCCGGTGGAGCTGGGCGTCGCGGGCGAAGTCGGCGAAGTCGGCGACGTGGGTGCGGCGGGCTACGCAGGCGAACTGCCCGCCGGGCTCGGCCCCTCCTCGGTGGTGCTGCTCACCGGTGGCGCGCGGGGTATCACGGCGGCCGTCGCCGTGGAGCTCGCCCGGCGCAGCGGCTGCGCCATCGAGTTGATCGGGCGCACCCCACCGCCCACCGGACCGGAGGATCCGGTGACGGCGGATGCGCTCGACGCCCCGGCGCTGCGCCGCGCGCTCGTCGCCACCGGCGTCCGCCGGCCGGCCGAGATCGAGTCCCAGGTCGCCCGGTTGCTCGCCGAGCGGGAGGTGCGCACCACGCTGGAGGTTCTTGGCCGGCTGGCCTCGTCGGTGCGTTACCACGCGGTGGACGTGCGTGACGGTGCCGCTGTTGCCTTGGTCGTGGCCGACGTCTACGCCCGCCACGGTCGCCTCGACGGCGTGGTGCACGGCGCGGGCATCCTGGCGGACCGGCTCCTGCGGGATAAGACGCCCGAGTCGTTCGACCAGGTGTACCGAACGAAGATCGAGGGTGCCCGGGCGCTGCTGGCGGCGCTGCGGGACGACGTCGGCTTCGTCGCCCTGTTCGGGAGTGTCGCGGGCGTCTTCGGCAACCGCAGCCAGGTCGACTACGCCGCCGCGAACGACGCCCTGGACACGCTCGCCGGTGCCTGTGCGGGCCGCTTCGCCGGCCGGGTGGTCAGTGTCGACTGGGGTCCCTGGGGATCGGCGCGGGACTTCGTGGCACGGGCCGGCGGACCGGCCCCCGCGGTGGCCGGGGGCGCGGTGGCCGGTGCGGCCGGTGTGGCCGGTGTGGCCGGTGGTGGGATGGTCTCCCCGGAGCTTGCCCGGGAGTACGCGCGCCGTGGCATCGGCCTGATCGATCCCGCCGACGGGGTGGCCGCCCTGCTGCGGGAGCTGGCCGCTCCGGCGGGCACGCCCGCGCAGGTCGTCTACATGTGCGCCTCGGTGGAGTCGTTCGATGCCTGAGCCCGGTGCCGGGCCGGGGGGGCGGTCGGCGTCGGGATCCCGGCCTGCGCCCGGGGGCGGCGCCCCACCCATCGCCCTGGTCGGGATGGCGGCGCTGTTCCCCGGCGCCGGCGACCTCGGCACCTTCTGGGGCAACATCGTCGGGGGCGTCGACGCGATCCGGGAGGTGTCGCCGGAGCGTTTCGACGTCGACGACTACTTCCGCCCCGACCTGTTCCGCCCCGACCCGCCCCGCGGTGACCGTCCCGGCGCCGGACCGGGCGGTGCGGGTGGACCGGGCGGTGCGGGCGGTGCGGGCGACGCCTTTTACTGCCGGCGTGGCGGTTTCGTCGAGGAGTTCGCGTCGTTCGACCCGGCCGCGTTCGGCATCATGCCGCTCGCCGTCGACTGGACCGAACCCGACCAGTTGCTGTCCCTGCGGCTCGCCGCCGCGGCGATCACGGACGCCGGCGGTCCCGAGCGGCTGGGGGACGCCGAGCGTGTCGGGGTGGTGCTCGGCCGCGGCGGCTACGTCGGTCCCGGGGTCGCCAAGCTCGAACAGCGGGTGCGCACCTCCCGCCAGATTGTCACGACGCTGCGCGAGATCCTGCCCGACCTGCCGGCCGAGGCCGTCGAACGGGTCCGGGAGGCGTTCGTCGCCCAGCTCGGACCGCAGCGCCCCGAGGCGTCCATCGGGCTGGTGCCGAACCTCGCCGCCTCCCGCATCGCCAACCGGCTCGACCTGCGCGGACCCGCCTACACCGTGGACGGGGCCTGCGCGTCATCGCTCATCGCCGTCGACATGGCGATGAGCGACCTCGGGTCCGGCCGGACCGACGCGATGATTGTAGGTGGCGCCCACATCGTGCACGAGGCGTCGTTCTGGAGCGTCTTCACCCTGCTGCGGGCGTTGTCCCCGAGTGAGATCATCCGTCCCTTCGACCGGCGGGCCGACGGCATCCTCATCGGCGAGGGCGTCGGTATGGTCGTCCTCAAGCGGCTCGCCGACGCCGAGCGCGACGGCGACCGGATCTACGCGGTGCTGCGGAGATCGGCCACGTCCAGTGACGGCCGGTCCGCCTCGCTGATGGCCCCGGCGGTCGAAGGCCAGACGCTCGCCGTCCGCCGGGTCTGGGCGGATGCCGGGCTCGACCCGACGGCGCCGGGTGCGATCGGCCTCGTCGAGGCGCACGGCACGGCCACCCCCACTGGCGACGCTGTGGAGCTCGCCACCCTCGGCCGGATCTTCGGCACCGCGCCGGCCGGGCCGGCCGGGCCGGGGCGGGCGGACATCGGGATCGGTTCCGTCCAGTCCATGATCGGTCACGCGATGCCGGCCGCGGGCGCGGCCGCTCTGATCAAGACCGCGCTGGCGCTGCACCACCGGGTCCTGCCGCCCACGCTGCACTGCGACGAGCCGCATCCGGCGTTCGCGGGCAGCCGGTTCGCGCCGGTGCGCGCCGCCGTCGAGTGGGACACCCCGGCCGGCGGCGGTCCCCGCCGAGCGGGGGTCAACGCCTTCGGGTTCGGCGGCATCAACGCCCATCTGGTGCTGGAGGAGGCGCCGGCACCTGCGGCGGTGACGGCGGCCCGTACGTTCGCCGCCCCGGCGGTGACCACGGTGGACCGGGCGGCCGACCCGGACGTCGATCCGGACGCCGAACCGGTGCTGCTGTTCGCCGGGGCCGACGCGGCTGACCTGCTGGCCCAGCTCGACGTCCCGGACGCGGAACTGCTCGCCCGCGACGACGCCGCGGCCCCGCCGACCGGTGGGCCGTGGCGGCTGGCCCTGGTCGCGCCGACCGCCCGTCGGCTGGCGCTCGCCCGCACCGTCGTCGAGCGCGGCACCCCCTGGCGGGGACGCAACGACCTGTGGTTCACCCCGGCGGGGATGTTCGCCCCCGCGCGGCCGGGTGGGGACTCCCCGGCGCAGACCGCCTTCCTGTTCTGCGGCCTGGAGGACAAGTTCACCCCGCGGATCGACGACGTCTGCGAACATTTCGGGCTGACGAAGCCGGCCCTCGACGACACCGGGATGCTCGGCCGGCATGGCGTCGCGAGCGTTGAGGTCGGCCGGATCCTCGATGTGGCGCTGCGGCGGCTCGGGATCACCCCGGACCTCGTCGGCGGCCACAGCATCGGCGAGTGGAACGCGATGATCTCCTGTGGGCTGATCACCGACGAGTACACCGACGACTTCCTCGCCGGCTTCGACCCGACCGTCC
>NZ_CDWRCK010000098.1:10669-13961 GCF_977927595.1 Frankia sp. CcWB3 | reverse complement strand
ATCAACAAATGGCTGCCCCGATGAACTTCCCAAACAGGCCCTAGAAGCAGTGCTGTCCGTGCGCGAGCTGCGCAAGTCCTTCGTCCTGCACACCATCGACGGCCGGAGGGTCGAATCCCTGCACGGTGTCGACCTCGACGTGCGCGTGGGCGAACACGTCGCCCTGGCCGGCCCCAGCGGCGCCGGGAAGTCGTCGTTGCTGCGCTGCGTCTACCGCACCTACCTGCCCGACTCCGGCGAGGTGTGGCTGCGCACCGCTACCGGAGACGTGGAGTTGACCGGGCTGGCGGACCGGGCGATGGCCCGGCTGCGGGGCCGAGAGATCGGGTACGTGTCCCAGTTCCTGTCCGCGCCGCCGCGGACCGGGCCGTGGGAGGTCGTCGCCGCGGCGGCCCGCCGCCGGGGGCTCGACCGCTCCGAGGCGCGCGACGCGGCCGCGGCCGCGCTGCGGCGGCTGAACCTCGACGAAGGGCTGTGGGACGTCGACTGTGGCGTCCTGTCGGGCGGCGAGCGGCAGCGGGTGAACCTCGCGGCCGGCACGGTGCGCCCACCGCGGCTGCTGCTGCTCGACGAGCCGGTGTCCGCGCTGGACCCGGCCAACCGCGAAGCCGCGCTGGAGCTGATCGGATCCCTTGCCGCGCAAGGAGTCGCGGTGCTCGCGGTGTTCCACGACCTCGACGCGATGAGGCGGCTCGCGTCGCGGGTCGTGCTGATGTCCGGCGGTCTGGTCGAGCGGTCCGGTAGCTGCGCCGACCTGCTGGCGGGTGTGGCATGAGCACGACCGTCACCGGATCCTGGCCCCCGGCATCCCGGACCCCGCCATCCTGGACCCCGGCCGCGCCACCCGCCGACTACGTGCTCGGCCACGTGCGGGCCGTGCTGCCCGACCGGCTGCTTGAGGACGCCCGGATCGTGGTCCGCGAAGGACGCATCGCCGCCGTCGAGAAGCATCCGCCCGGCTCCGGAGCCGACGTGGACGGTCAGGGCCTGCTGTGCGTGCCCGGCCTGATCGACACCCACAGCGACGGGCTCGAGAACGAACAGCTGCCCCGACCGGGCGCCGAGCTGCCGATCGAGTTCGCGCTGCTGTCCTTCGAGGGCAAGCTGCGGGCCGCGGGCGTGACGACCGTGTTCCACGGCATCTCCTTCGAGGACACCCACCACGACATCCCGCGCAGCGTGGGCCAGGCGGAGAAGACGTGCAAGGCGATCGACGCCTATCCCGGCGGGCTCGTCGACCACCGGATCCTGTACCGGCTCGACGTGCGCAGCCCGGAATCGCTGTCCGCGCTGGCGCGGCGACTGGACCAGGTGCCCGACGGCGCCCTGGTCTCCCACGAGGACCACACCCCGGGCCAGGGCCAGTACGCCGTCCGCGAGTACTACGAGCGATATCTGATGGGCAGCCGCGGCCTGTCCGAGGCGGAGGCTCGCGAGCATGTCGACCAGCTCATCGCCGACCGGGACGGCAGGCTCGACATCCGCGAGGAGGCCCTGATCTGGCTCGCCGCGCGCTCGGCGCGGATCCGGCTGCTCGGGCACGATCCCAGCTCGGCCGCCGAGATCGCCGAGCTGCGGGCCCGCGGCTGCGCGGTCGCCGAGTTCCCCACCACGATCGAAGCGGCGGAAGCCGCCCGCGCCCACGGGCTTCCCGTCGTCATAGGCGCCCCGAACATCCTGCGGGGACGTTCCCACAACGGCAACGCCTCCGGCCGTGACCTGGTCGGCCGCGGCCTGGTGACCGCGCTGGTGTCGGACTACCTGCCCTCCGGTCTGCTCGCGGCCGCCATGCTGCTCGCCGAGCAGGGGCTCGCCACCCTGCCGGCCGCCATCGGCCTGGTGACCGCCGGGCCGGCCGAGGTCGCCGGACTTCCCGACCGCGGCCGGCTCGAGCCGGGGCTGCGCGCCGACCTTGTGCTGGTCGAGCCGCGCCGCCCCTGGCCGGCGGTGCGGTCCGTGTTGTCATCCGGCGGTGTCTGGTGACAATCGGGAGTGCGGCGGTGACCCGGTGGCCGGTTCCCGAGCCGGAGATTCCGGCCGGGACGGATCCCGCGCTGGCCGCCGCCGCCCGCGCGGCGGTGGGCGCCTTCCGCGGCGCGCGCGAGCGGTATACGCGCGCGGAGCTCGCCGAGGAGGTCGGCATGGGCGCCGACGGAACCCTCACCACGCGTCTGGACCTGCTGGTCGACACCGCGGTGGCGGAGGTGGTGAATGCCCACCGGGTCAACCTGATCAGCGAGGAGATCGGTGTCATCGACAACGGTTCGGCGGTCACGCTCGTGGTCGATCCGGTCGACGGCACCGCCAACGCGGTCGCGGAGGTGCCGTTGTCGGCCTTCTCCGGCGTGGTCGCCGTCGACGGCAGGGCGACCGAGGCCCTCACCGTCTGGTTGGACACCGGCCGCAGCTGGCATGCGAAAGCCGGCGTCCCGGCGCCCTACCGGACAACAGGCCGGCGCGCACTCGACGGCGCCGCGGTCAGCCTCCTGCGGCCGCAGGCCAAGAACGAGGCGGCCTGGCTGCGGGTGAGCCGCCGGGCCGCGCGGGTGCGCATCCTGTCCAGCAGCTGGCTGGAGGCCGCCCTCGTGGCGCAGGGCTCCACCGGACGCCTTTGCCGACGCCGGCTCGGACACGCACCGCATCATGGACATCGCCGCGGCGTCCGTGCTGGTCCCGGCGGCGGGCGGCGCGATGATCGACGCCTTCGGCCGCCCGGTCGAGATCGTCCCCGACCTCAGCCGCCGCTGGTCCGGCGTGATCGCGGCGACCCCGGAGCTGGCGCACCAGCTCGCGGACGAGATCAGCGGCTCTTCCTACTGATCCGTTTATCCCCGGCGGCCAGAACCTGGATGTTGCCGCCGTGGTTGGCGACCTTGCGGCGCGGGGTTCCTTTCGGAGCCCCGCGCCGTCGTCGTCACCACCCCGAGGGGCATTCACTCCCTGTGACGGTCAAAGGCTCAGTGCGCCACGGGCTTGAGTGGCCGTACCAGTTTGCGTGAGGTGAACTGGAACTTTTCACGCTGGTAGAAACGCAGAGCTCGGGTGCGGGTGAGCGCGCTGCCTAGGGGACGTAATGAAGTAACAAATACGTGATCGAGAGCATCATCGCAGGTCACAGGCCTGTGGAGGGTTCGAAACGCGCAAGTTATTTCATTTCGACTCCCTAGCTCGACGACATCGGCGTCACGTTCCTTGGCAAGGTCGACGGCGTGTTGCACGAGCTGGGCCCCCACCGCCAGTCCGCGCACGTTCTCGTCGACCACAAGGCTGTCGATCTGCGCGACATAGGCAC
>NZ_CDWRCK010000098.1:0-10608 GCF_977927595.1 Frankia sp. CcWB3 | reverse complement strand
CAGTGATGCAACTGGCGACGTAGGTTCAGGTCGAGCAGGCCCACCACCCTGCCTTGGTGCTCGGCGAGGTAGACGTGTTGGCGGCTGTCGTTCGCGATTTCCGCCAGCAGCTCGACCACCTGCGCGGTTGAGTGGTGGTAGCCGATTTGGTGCAGCAGCCGCACCACCTCGGGGCGTCGTCGATATCGGCGGTCCGGATACCGACCTCGAGGTGCGCGGGCCGCGGAGCAGGTGCGCCCGTGTCGGCGGGCGCCGGGTTCGGCGATGCGGCCAGCAAGTGCGACAGGTCGTCGGCATTACCGGCCGCGGCCAGCCGCTGGCACGGCGCGGGATCAGCAATGAGCACGGGTGGTGCGCCCTGCGCGGTAGCGACGTACGCGTGGGCTTCGGTAAGCACGACCAGCGGACCGGCAAGGTCGTGGACGTGGACGGTGTCGCGATGCAACCCGTCGTAGGCGGCTAGGCTGCCGTCGGCGACCCGGCAAAGATCGACGGCTGTGCTCTCGGAGACGCGGATCCGGGCGAAGCGACCGAAATGTCCATAGTCACCCAGCTCCGCCTGCGTCCGCGGACTGGCCATCGCCACGACCCGGCTACCGGTCGGGGACAGCTCGCGGCCGTCGAGCCACGCCCCGTCGCCGACCACCGCCCACCACCGGCTGCCCGTGGTGTGTTCCACGACAAGACCGGCGAGCGGGAGGCAGTCGCGCACCAGGCCGATCGCGGTGGCGTACGGCGTGAGGCCGGCGTTGTACGTGAGGCCGGTGTTGTAGTCGAGGCTGCCGTCGGGGAGGCCCATCGCTATCCACGGTTGCCCGTTCGCCGGCTCCGACCCCACCAGGCCGTGCTCTTCGCCCACAATCGGTAGCCCCAGGGTGCTCAGGTGGGTCAGTGCGGCGTCTTCGGTGGCGTGGTTGGCGGCGGCGAGTGCGGCAACCCGCAGAAACCGCTCAGCGAGCGGAGCGGAGTCGTCCCCCCACGCCTGCTGTCGGACCGACCACCCTTCTAGGCGGTGATCGAAACCGAGCCTACGCGCAAGCTCGGTACCGACCGAACCGGACACGACGAGCGTGGTGCACCTCAGTAAAGCGGCC
Source organism: Frankia sp. CcWB3 (assembly GCF_977927595.1). Classification (NCBI taxonomy): domain Bacteria; kingdom Bacillati; phylum Actinomycetota; class Actinomycetes; order Frankiales; family Frankiaceae; genus Frankia; species Frankia sp. CcWB3. The sequence goes on along the minus strand of NZ_CDWRCK010000098.1, from coordinate 9,514 downwards.
TGCCGGTCCAGAGCCCTCACGAGTGTCTCGGCGACGCCGGCCGGCGTCTCGGGAGCGATCACGAGTGCCTCAAGGCGCGCCGCGGAGGGCAGTCGGGTCCAGCAGGAAGAAGCATCGAGGACCGCGGCCCCAAGCAGCCGGTCCGCGTCCTCGGCGAGGAGGACCCGCCACCTGGGCTGGGTGAGCAATCCGCGGAGCCACCCGCTGTCGAGGCGAGGGCGGGGCTGTGTGCCGAGTAGGTCGTGGCCGGTGGCAAGCAAGCCGGCCAGGCGATCGATGTCGCCGTCAGTCGCTGTCCGAAGAGAAGCAGACACCAGGGTTTCCTTCCGATCCTCACCAAGCTCGTCAGCAGGTCGTCGATGTAGTACTCGCGGACGACTCGGTGCGCGGGCGCACCCGGCATGTCCAGCACAATGCTCGCGCGGCTTGTCCGGACAACTGCGCCGCCCGGAACGCGCAAGGCTGCCTGGGTGAACATTGCAAACAGTTGTTCCTAACGAACCTGTTCCTCACGAACCACCCGGCGTAGCCACACCGCGAGCAGCTCGACAGCACCGACGGCGGCGGCCTGACCGGGCCCGCGCCGACGTCGTGTGGCGGGTGGGTGCAAGCGCCTGTCGCCGGCGTACAAGCCCTCGCCGTTTACCGTGCCTACACTTTGGGATCACACTCGATTCGACCGGTGAGGTTCGGCAGCACCGCCCACAGCCCCCTGGAGGCCAGCGATGTTGGTGCCTTTCGGTGCACGTGATTTCCTTGATCGAGCGGTCGCGGTGTACGGCAGACGTGTCGGTGTCGTGGATGAACCGGACCAGCCCGCCCAGCCGTGGCCGGACCTGACCTACTCTCGCCTGGGTGAGACCGCCCGTGCGCAGGCGGCGGGCCTGGACGCCTTAGGCGTGGGCCACGGTGAGCGCGTCGCGATCGTGTCGCACAACAGCGCCCGCCTGCTCGCGTCGTTCTTCGGTGTCAGCGGGTACGGCCGGGTGCTCGTCCCGGTGAACTTCCGTCTCTCGCCGGAGGAGGTCAGCTACATCGTCGAGCACTCCGGCTCCGATGTACTGCTCATCGACCCCGAGCTGGAGGAGAAGCTCTCCGGCGTGACCGCGAGGCAGAAGTTCGTGCTGGGCGCCGAGAGCGACGCCGAATTCTACCGCTTCGACACCGAGCCCACGCCGTGGGAGCCGGACGAGAACGCCACCGCCACGATCAACTACACCAGCGGCACGACCGCGCGGCCCAAGGGCGTGCAGATCACCCACCGCAACATCTGGGTCAACGCGGTCACCTTCGCGCTGCACGCCGGTGTCACCGACCGCGACGTCTACCTGCACACGCTGCCGATGTTCCACGCCAATGGCTGGGGCATGCCGTTCGGCATGACCGGTCTCGGCGTCCAGCAGGTGGTGCTGCGCAAGATCGACGGCCCGGAGATCCTGCGCCGCGTGGAGCAGCACGGCGTCACCGTGATGTGCGCCGCGCCGGCTGTGGTCAACGCCGTGCTCGACGCCGTCCGGGACTGGGACGGCGAGGTCCCCGGCCGCGACCGCGTGCGGGTCATCTGCGCGGGTGCTCCGCCGCCCACCAAGACGATCCAACGGGTCGAGGAGGAGCTCGGCTGGGAGTTCATCCAGATCTACGGCCTCACCGAGACCTCGCCGCTGCTCACGATCAACCGTTCCCGCGTGGAGTGGGACGACCTGCCGCCCGAGGATCGCGCGGGCAAGCTCGTCCGTGCGGGTGCGTCCGCTCTGGGCGTCACGCTCAAGCTCTCGGACTCCGGTGAGGTGCTGGCCCGCTCCAACGTGGTCCTGGCGGGCTACTGGGAGCGGCCGGAGGAGTCGGCCAGGGCCCTGGCGGGCGGCTGGTTCCACACCGGTGACGGCGGCGTGATCGACGACGAGGGCCACCTGACGATCAGTGACCGCAAGAAGGACGTGATCATTACCGGCGGTGAGAACGTCTCGTCGATCGAGGTCGAGGACTGCCTGTTCAGCCACCCGGCGGTGGCCGAGGTCGCGGTGATCGGCGTGCCCGACGAGAAGTGGGGTGAGACGATCAAGGCGCTGGTCGTGCTCGCCGAGGGCCGGACGGCGACCGAGGCGGAGCTGATCAAGCACTGCAAGGAGCGGCTCGCCGGCTACAAGGCACCCACCTCGGTGGAGTTCCGCGACCAGCTTGCCCGCACCGCCACCGGCAAGCTGCAGAAGTTCAAGCTGCGCGCCCCGTACTGGGAGGGCCACGAGCGCCAGGTCAACTGATCCGACCGGAAGCGAACCCGGCCATGGGACGAAGGCGGACGGCGCCCGAGGCACTGCGCCGACGGATCCGGTACCTTACCTGCACCTTACATAAGGTGACGAATGTGGCGCGCATGGTGAGCGCGAATCGGATGCCCGGCGTGGGGGACTGTGATAAAACCTAGATGCACAATCCAAGATTATCGGATGGGCTAATATCGGGCTACCGGGCGATTCCTGTGATCGGGCGGTCGCGACCTGTGGAGACCCTTGGTAGGGAGTGCGGGGGCCGCGCTGACGGATGACGAAGCCTCGGTTCCGCGTCGATGTCCCTGTCCGCTGGGTGTTCGTCCGTTCATCGAGATTCGGCCTGTGAGAGATGTGGGGTAGTCGTGTCGCTGCGTTCGCGCCGGTCGTGTCTGGCCGTTCCCGGCTCGTCGCCGAAGATGCTGGGCAAGGCCCAGGGGTTGCCGGCCGATCAGGTGTTTTGTGACCTGGAGGACTCGGTGGCTCCCGGCGCGAAGGAGTCAGCGCGGGCGAACGTGGTCGCGGCGCTGAACGAGGGCGCCTGGGCGGGGAAGACCCGGGTGGTGCGGGTCAACGACCTGACCACGCGCTGGACCTACCGCGACGTGATCGAGGTGGTGGAGGGCGCGGGGGCGAACCTGGACTGCGTGATGCTGCCTAAGGTGCAGTCGGCGGAGCAGGTGGCGTGGCTGGACCTGCTGCTCACCCAGATCGAGAAGGTCATGGGGCTCGAGGTGGGCCGGATCGGGATCGAGGCGCAGATCGAGAATGCGCTGGGGCTGTCGAACGTCAAGGAGATCGCGTTCGCGAGCCCGCGGATCGAGACGATCATCTTCGGCCCGGCGGATTTCATGGCGTCGGTGAACATGCCGTCGCTGGTGGTGGGGGCGCTCAGTCCGGACTATCCGGGTGACCCATTTCACTATGTGCTGTTCAAGATTCTCGAGGCCGCGCGCGCCCGCGGGGTGCAGGCGATCGACGGGCCGTTTCTGCAGATCCGTGATGTGGACGGGTTCCGGGCGGTGGCGGGCAGGTCCGCGGCGCTCGGGTTCGACGGCAAGTGGGTGCTGCACCCAGGCCAGATTGAGGCGGCCAACGAGATCTACGCGCCCCGGCAGGCCGACTACGACCATGCCGAGCTGATCCTGGAGGCCTATGCCTGGCACACCTCGGCCGCGGGCGGTCTGACCGGTGCGGTGATGCTCGGCGACGAGATGATCGACGAGGCGAGCCGGAAGATGGCCGAGGTCGTCGCGGGCAAGGGCCGCGCCGCGGGGATGCAGCGTACGGTGAAGTTCGAACCACCGGTCGGCTGAATCCGCCCGAGTCGGGGCGGATCGGCGCGCCCGGCGCGTGGCCATGATGAAATCATCCCGCTGCCTGAGTGCGTTTCTGCTCTCCCCTCAGGCATCGGGGGCAGCGACAGGAGCGGAACATGGGCAGGATCGCGCAGACCGACGGTCTGACCGATGTGCAGCGGGACATCCTTGCGGCGGTACGGACCTTCGTCGACAAGGAGATTCTTCCCCATGCGAACGACCTCGAGCATCGGGATGAGTATCCCGAGGACATCATCGAGGCGATGAAGGAGATGGGCCTGTTCGGCATCACCATCCCGGAGGAGTACGGCGGGCTCGGCGAGTCCCTGCTGACCTACGCGCTCGTCGTGGAGGAGATCGCCCGCGGCTGGATGAGTGTCTCCGGGGTCATCAACACCCACTTCATCGTCGCCTACCTGATCCTCCAGCACGGCTCGGAGGAGCAGAAACGGCGGCTGCTCCCGGTCATGGCCACCGGCGAGCTCCGCGGGGCGTTCTCGATGAGCGAACCGGGCTGCGGCTCCGACGTTTCCGCGATCACCACCCGGGCCGACCGGGACGGCGACGACTACGTGCTCAACGGCCAGAAGATGTGGCTGACGAACGGCGCCCGCGCCGGCGTCGTCGCCACCCTGGTCAAGACCGACGAGGGCGCCCAGTCGGTCTACCGGAACATGACGACGTTTCTCCTGGAGAAGGAACCCGGGTTCCGGACACACGGCGGGATCACCATCCCGGGAAAGCTGGAGAAACTCGGGTACAAGGGGGTCGAGACCACCGAGATGGTGCTGGTCGACCATCGGGTGCCCGCGTCGGCGATCCTCGGCGGCGAGGACGGCCGGGGCCAGGGTTTCTACCAGATGATGGACGGCGTGGAGGTCGGCCGGGTCAACGTCGCCGCGCGGGCCTGCGGGATTATGATCCGGGCGTTTGAGCTGGGCATCGCCTACGCTCAGCAGCGGCGGACGTTCGGTCGGCCTATCGCGGAGCATCAGGCCATCGCGTTCAAGCTCGCCGAGATGGCGACCAAGGTGGAGGCCGGGCATCTGATGATGGTCAGCGCCGCCCGCAGGAAGGACGACGGGCAGCGCAACGACGTCGAGGCCGGGATGGCCAAGTACCTTGCCAGCGAGTACTGCCACGAGGTGACGACCGAGGCTTTCCGGATCCACGGCGGCTACGGCTACTCCAAGGAGTACGAGATCGAGCGCCTGTACCGGGAGGCCCCCTTCATGCTCATCGGAGAGGGGACCTCCGAGGTACAGAAGCGCATCATCAGCCGGGCATTGCTGAAGGAGTACCAGCTTCCGGGCTGAGGGGACGTAATGAAGTAACAAATACGCGATCGAGAGCATCATCGCAGGTCACAGGCCTGTGGAGGGTTCGAAACGCGCAAGTTATTTCATTTCGACTCCTGAGGGGCCGGTGCGTCCCTGACGAGTTGAGTGTGCCGCGATCAGGCGAGGGAGTTCCAGATGCAGTTCGGGCGTCACTTCGAGGAGTTCGAGGTCGGTGCGGTTTACAAGCACTGGCCGGGCAAGACGGTCACCGAGTACGACGACCATCTCTTCTGCCTGCTCACGATGAACCATCATCCGCTGCACCTGGACTCCCATTTCGCCGAGGAGACCACCCAGTTCAAACGGAACGTCGTCGTCGGGAACTACGTTTACTCCCTGCTGCTGGGAATGTCGGTGGCCGACGTGTCCGGGAAGGCGATCGCCAACCTGGAGGTCGAGTCGCTACGGCACGTGAAGCCGGTGTTCCACGGTGACACGATCTACGGCGAGTCCACCGTCCTCGACAAGGTCGAGTCGAAGAGCAAGGACGACCGCGGGATCGTCACCGTCGAAACCCGCGGTTACAACCAGGACGGCGTCCTCGTCTGCATCTACCGCCGCAAGGTCATGGTGCCCAAGCGGGCCTACGGCGAGGCGCGCGGCGGCGAGCAGCCTGGCCGGCCGGAACCCCGGACGGAAGGCTGAGATGGCGGGCGCGGGCCGAGCGGAGACAAAGCGGGACCGTCCGTGGATCATCCGCACCTATGCCGGGCATTCGAGCCCGGCCGAGAGTAACGCGCTGTATCGGCGCAATCTGGCCAAGGGGCAGACCGGGCTGTCGGTGGCGTTCGATCTGCCCACGCAGACGGGCTACGACCCGGATCACGCCCTTGCCCGTGGCGAGGTGGGCAGGGTAGGGGTGCCGATCGCGCATCTCGGTGACATGCGGCGGTTGTTCGACGGGATTCCGCTGGCGCGGATGAACACGTCGATGACGATCAACGCCACCGCGATGTGGCTGCTGGCGTTGTACCAGGTGGTCGCGGAGGAGCAGGGGGCCGATCCGGCGGAGCTGGCCGGGACGACCCAGAACGACATCATCAAGGAGTATCTGTCGCGGGGGACCTATGTCTTCCCGCCGGGCCCGTCGCTGCGCCTGATCACCGACCTGATCGCCTACACGGTGGCCGAGCTGCCCCGCTGGAACCCGATCAACATCTGCAGTTATCACCTGCAGGAGGCCGGGGCCACGCCGGTTCAGGAACTGGCCTATTCGATGTGCACGGCGATCGCGGTGCTCGATGCCGTGGCCGCCGCGCGGGGGATCCCGGTAGGCCGGGCGGGCGCGGACCGCGGGGAGCTGGAGCCGGCGGATGCGGAGTGGATGGGTGAGGTGTGTGGTCGGATCTCCTTCTTCGTCAACGCCGGAGAGCGTTTCGTGGAGGAGATGTGCAAGATGCGGGCGTTCACGGTGTTGTGGGATGAGCTGCTGACCTCCCGGTACGGGGTTCGGGAGCCGGCGCAGCGCCGGTTCCGGTACGGGGTGCAGGTCAACTCGCTGGGGCTGACCGAGGCCCAGCCGGAGAACAACATCATCCGGATTGTGCTGGAGGCGCTGGCGGTGACGCTGTCGAAGGACGCGCGGTGTCGGGCGTTGCAGCTGCCAGCCTGGAACGAGGCGCTGGGCCTGCCCCGGCCGTGGGATCAGCAGTGGTCGCTGCGCATTCAGCAGATCCTCGCTCATGAGACCGATCTGCTGGAGTATGACGATCTGTTCGCCGGTTCGGTCGTGGTGGAGAAGCGGGTCGATCAGCTTGTGGCCGCGGCCAGGGCGGAGATCGACCGGGTTCAGGAGATGGGGGGCGCCGTCGCCGCGGTCGAGAGCGGCTATATGAAGTCGCAGCTGGTGACGTCCCAGGCGGCGCGGCGGGCTCGCATCGAGAGCGGTGAGGACGTTGTCGTCGGGGTGAACCGGTTCACCGAGACCGAGCCGAATCCGCTGCTCGCCGATCTTTCCGCCGCGATCCAGACGGTCGATCCGGCGCTGGAGGAGGCGACCCGCGCGGAGCTGGCGGCTTGGCGGGCCGGCCGCGACGACCGGGCGGTGACGGAGGCGCTGCTCGGCCTGCGGGCGGCGGCCGGGACGGACGCGAACCTGGTTCCCGCCACGCTGGCCTGCGCCCGGGCCGGGGTCACGACGGGGGAATGGGGGGACACGCTGCGGGAGGTGTTCGGGGAGTACCGGGCACCGACGGGGGTCGGCGAGGCCACCGTCGCCGGTGGTGGCGGGGCCGCCCTCGACGAGCTGCGGGCCCGGGTGGCGCGCACGGGGTCCGAGCTGGGCCGTCCGGTGAAGATGCTGGTCGGTAAGCCCGGCCTCGACGGGCATTCCAACGGCGCCGAGCAGATCGCGCTGCGGGCCCGTGACGCCGGTTTCGAGGTCGTCTACCAGGGGATCCGGCTGACGCCGGCGCAGATCGTGGCCGGGGCTGTCGAGGAGGACGTGCACGTCGTCGGGCTGTCGGTGCTCTCCGGTTCCCATCTCGACCTGGTGCCCCAGGTGCTGACGGGGCTGCGGGCGGCCGGGGCGGGTGAGATCCCCGTCATCGTGGGCGGCATCATCCCCGCGGCGGACGCGGACGAGCTCTCCCGACTCGGGGTGGCCGCGGTGTTCACGCCCAAGGACTACGAGCTCACCGCCATCATCCGGGGCATCCTCGACGTCGTACGGGCCGCCAACAAGCTCGATCAGTGAGCTTGACAGCGAGCTCGATCAGTGAGGTGGCCGTGACGGTTGGGGATGGTACCCGGGTGGGCTCGTCAATCGAGTCGGTGACCGAACTCGTCACCGCCGCCGTCGCGGGGAACCGCCGCGCGGTGGCGAGGCTCATCTCCATGGTCGAGGACGGCTCGCCGCACCTGCAGCGGATCGAGCAGCTGCTGATGCCCCGCACCGGGGGCGCGCAGGTGATCGGCCTCACCGGGGCGCCGGGGGTCGGCAAGTCCACCTCCACCTCCGCGCTGGTGGGCGCCTACCGGGCCGCGGGCCGGCGGGTCGGCGTGCTGGCCGTCGATCCCTCGTCCCCGTTCACCGGCGGCGCGCTGCTCGGCGACCGGATCCGGATGGTCGAGCACGCCACCGATCCGGGCGTCTTCATCCGCTCGCTGGCGACGCGCGGAAGTCTCGGCGGCCTGTCGACCGCCACGCCCCAGGCCCTGCGGGTTCTCGACGCCGTCGGGTTCGACGTCGTCCTGATCGAGACCGTCGGAGTGGGACAGGCCGAGGTGGACATTGCCGCCCTGGCGGACACCACGCTCGTCCTGGTCGCCCCGGGGATGGGGGACGGCGTCCAGGCTGCCAAGGCGGGCGTTCTGGAGATCGCCGACGTGCTGGTGGTCAACAAGGCCGACCGGCCGGGTGCGGACCGGACGGTCAACGAGCTCACCGCCATGCTCCGGATGGGCGGTGCCGGCCGCGGGGAGGACGACCGGCGTCCGCAGGTCGTGCGGACGGTCGCCGCCACCGGGCAGGGGGTGGCCGAGCTCGTCGAATCGATCGAGGCCCATCGGGACTGGCTGCTGCGCACGGGGCAGTTGCAGCGCCGGCGGCGTCGGCGCGCGGTCGACGAGATCTCGCGGATCGCCTTCGCCCGGCTGCGGGAGCGGATCGGGGACCTGCGGTCCGGAGCCGCGATCGACCAGTTCGCCGGCGAGGTCGTCGCCGGCGGACTCGACCCCCACACCGCGGCTGATCGTCTCCTCGACGAGGCACTCGCCGCCCAGGCCGCCGCTGGCCTGGCCGCCGGTCACACCGGGGCGGTGAAACCAACCAGGTAACCGCGGTCGTGGCAGCAGCGGCAGGGGTCGATCACCAGCACGGTCCGAACCCGGCCGGCCCGGAATCCCGCCACATGGGACACCGTGCGGCACCGACCGTGGCAGGTCGGGCAAATGGTGTTCGGCTTGGCGTCCACGTGGCGGTACCTTCCCGCGATGACGGGACATAACCTCTGAACGCATCTCTACCTCTGGGCACGTGTCTGTACCTCTGGGCGCGTCTGCGCGCGGTGTCGGGCGGGTTCACGTTCTCGGGTCGAAGGCCGAGACGGCGGCCAGCTGCTCGAACAGCGCGCGTTCCCGGGCGGTCAGGGCCGGCGGCACCGCCACGCACACCTCGGCGTGCAGGTCGCCGGGTGGGCCGGTGGGGTTGGGTAGGCCGGCGCCGCGTAGGCGCAGTCGCCGGCCGCTGGACGATCCTGCCGGGACGCGCACCTTGATCTCACCGCCGGGGGTGGTGACCGGGACCCGGGCGCCCAGGGCGGCCTCCCAGGGGGTGACCGGCAACGGGACGTGGATGTTTCGTCCGGACAGCCGGTAACGTGGATGCGGCGCGATCTTCACGTGTAGGTAGAGGTCGCCGGGCTGGCCGTGCCTGCTGCCGCGGCTGCCTTGGCCGGTCAGCCGGATGCGCTGGCCGTCGACCACCCCCCGCGGGATGGTGACCTGGTAGCTGCGTGGGCTGCCGCCGGGGCCGGCGAGGGTGATCTGACGCCGCCCGCCCCGGTAGGCCTCCTCGACGGTCAGCTCGAGCTCGGCTTCCTGATCGGCGCCGGGGATCGGCCCGGTCACGCCGCGGGCCCCGAACAGG